>JBHJNU010000058.1:0-32892 GCA_050330515.1 Flavobacteriaceae bacterium
ACCAAAAGATGTTTTGCTTCGGGTTGTATGACTAGGTCATGTATCGCAACATGGGGCAAACCATTTTGAAAGACTTCCCAAGTTGTACCTTGGTTAAAGGATACGTAGAGGCCATTGTCAGTACCCGTAAATAAAAGGTTCTCGTTTTCAGGGTCTTCGATGATTACGTTTACGGGCGAACCGGGGATATTGTTCGCGATGCTTTTCCATGTCTTTCCATAATCTTCACTGGTAAAAAGATAGGTGGTAAAATCATCCCATCGATAGCCACTCAAAGCAACGTAAACCCTTTCTTTTTTGTGCTTGGAAGCTAGGACCTGGCTGATCCAAATATCCTTGGGAAAGGAGTTCGAAATAAGTTGCCAAGTGTCCCCGCCGTTTTTTGTAACCTGAACCAAACCATCATCGCTACCCGTATAGATAAGTCCGTACTGAAATGGTGATTCTGAAATAGTGGTCAAGGTACCATAGGCTACATTGCCTTTTTTGCCGCCTAAGGTCAGGTCGGGTGAAATGGCTTCCCAATCATCGCCTTGGTTCATTGAACGCAATAATTGGTTCGCTCCCATGTAGAGAATATCTTGGTTATGTGATGATAATTGGATCGGGCTTTCCCAATTGAAGCGATAGGCAGGGGTGCCCAGATCGTTTTTGGGCTGTATGTATTTTCTTTTGTCGTTCTTGAGATCTAACCGGAAATACACTCCAAATTGCGACCCCGTATAGACTATGTTCGGGTCACGACTATCGATCTGCACCTGCATTCCGTCGCCGCCCATGATCGATTTCCATGGGTAATGACCGGTTTGGTGCCATTCGGTGTTTTCCTCAGAATTATGGGGGCCCATCCAAACGCCATTATCTTGAAGGCCGCCATACACATTGTAGGGTTCTTGGTGGTCGATATTGATGGCAAAGAAGGTGCCTAGTGGTTCTGAATTGTTCTTGATCCAATGTTCACCGTCATCATAGGATATGTTGAGCCCGCCATCATTGCCATTTATCAAATGCCCCGGTCTTTTGGGGTTTACCCAAAGGGAATGATGGTCAACATGCACATTATCACCATTGATCGAAGTGTAGGTTTTTCCGCCATCGTCCGATTTTACGATAGGAACGCCCAAAAGGTAGATTTTATCCTTATCGCTTGCATCGACCCGTACCTGTGCAAATACATATCCATAACTATAGAACAAGTCGTCAATATAAGCGTCATTTTGTTTTTTCCATGTATTTCCGGCATCATCACTACGGTACAGTTCGGCGCCAACTACCGGAGTATCGAAGATGACCGTATTTTCGTTCTCTAAATAATAGGATAGGTCTACTGGGAGTATTTCACGTTTTTTCACCATTAGTTTTACTTTCTCAGAAGAATATTTTTCTGGAAAACGGTTCGATCTGAGAAATTCCCCCAGTTTTTTATCATCTAGTTGCTGGAAGGCTTCTGGGGTAATCGACATAAAATCTTCTTGCTTCAGGGCATCGACATTTTTTTCTTTCGGTTTCTCTGATTTTTCCCTCAGAAATTGGCTGTCGTGAACGGCATACAGCGTTTGCTCATCAAAGACCGCAAATCCGATTCGACCTACACCTTCTCCTATGGGAAAACCGCTTTCGGCAGTAGAAATTTTCGACCAGCTCGAACCTGCATCGATACTTTTATAGATACCCGAAGCACTTCCGCTGCCCTCAAAGTTCCATGCCTTTCTATCTTTTTGCCAAGCTGCGGCATACATGATTTGGAAGTTTTGAGGGGCATGGGCGACATCAATGATACCTGTTACAGAATCGATATGAAGTGTTTTTTTCCAAGTTTTACCACCATCGGGGGTTTTGTAAACGCCACGCTCTTCATTGGGCGAATATAAATGTCCGGTTACGCCCACCACGACCTCATCAGTATTATTCGGATTAATGACGATTCGCCCAAAATGATGGGCGTCATACAGCCCCATATGTTGCCAGGTCTTGCCTTTATCGGTAGATTTCAATAGACCGATACCGGCATACGAGGATCGGGAAGAAATGTTTTCACCGGTGCCCACCCAAATAGTACCGGTTTTCCAATCGACGGCGATAGCACCGATATTCTGGGTAGGTGCATTATCCATCACAGGAACAAAAGATGTGCCATTGTTTTGGGTGTACCACAACCCTCCCGCCGCATAGCCTACATAGAATTCCGTAGGGTCATCTTGATTTATAGCTATGTCGGCCACACGGCCACTCATGACCGATGGGCCAATATTCTTCAACGGAATGTTAGCCACAATAGAATTCGATTGCAACACATTTTTCTGTTGCAGTGCCTTTTCAACTTCTTTCGAAGCAGTGGGGCTTACTTGGGCAAAACTTAACGTGGCAAATAAAAGGGTGATGATTTGTAGTCGAAGTTTCATGCGGTGAACGGATTAGGCTCTTGAAAGTTAATGAAACTTGTTTGAAAATGTGGTTTTGCAACTACATTTAGCAATTCATGCTAGATATGATATGCTGTCCGATTTTGTTTTAAAGTAAGAATATGATAATATGTAATCAAATAGTTGTGCATATCATTACTATTTTGTTAATTTATTCATATATAATCAACTAAATAAATTTAAAAATGGAACAGTATTTACCGTTAATCATTCAATTGGTTACAGGTGCCTTGGGAGGCAACGTGGCCGGAAAACTATTAAAGAACCTGTCATTAGGCACCGTTGGCAATACCATCGCGGGTCTTGTTGGTGGCGGAATTGGTGGCCAACTTTTAGGAATGCTCGGCCTAGGTGCCGGGGCAGCCTCAGGCACCGACATGTCGGCAGCCACCGATGCCGTCGCGACTGGCGGAATGGACATGACCAATATATTAACTAGCGTCGCTGGCGGGGGTGTCGGCGGCGGCGTTATTATGGCCATTGTTGGTGCCGTGAAAAATGCGATGTCAAAATAAATGACTGACCCGCTTAGACCGAAAAGAGGCTCGATAATGGGCCTCTTTTTGTTTTTTATCTTATTTTTAGGCCATGAACAAACTACTTCTTTCTCTCGTATGTTTAGCGGCGACCTGCTCGAAAGAGCAAGTTTATAAGGTAGGGCAGATAAAGACCCCAAAAGGCGAAATTTTGGTTTGGCTTTATGATGAAACCCCTAACCATAAAAAGAGTTTTGTTCAATTGGCCAATGATGGCTATTGGGATTCGCTTACCTTCAATCGTGTGATACCCGACTTCGTGGCTCAAGGGGGCTGCCCCGATACGCCTGAAGGATTCAATGATCCAGAGTATCTTTTAGCGCCAGAATTCAATGACAAACTAGTACATGAATATGGTGCATTTGGCGCAGGAAGGGATGGTAATACCGACAAACTTTCTGCGCGCTGTCAGTTCTATATTGTACAGAATAGAAAAGGCGAACATCGTCTGGATGGTGATTATACCGTTTTTGGTAAAGTAATCAAGGGTATGGATGTTGTCGATGTCATTGTAAACGTTGCCCGCGATACTACAGACCAGCCCTTCGACCCAATACCATTAGATGTAAACATTATCTCGATGACCCCAAAAGAGTTGAAAACCTTGGGGATCATGAAGTAGCTATTTCTACCATTTCCAGTCTCCGCCGATAATCAATTTCTCTTTTAGGTCGTTTTTGATCATGAATTCCTTGGTGGTCTCACTATCCATTTTGGTGGCAGGCAAGGCATCGGAGTTGGCCAAGGCATAGAACATCATGGTACCAAAACGAGCCGTGTTGGTCATATGCGCTTCATTCACCAAATTAAAATCATCACAATCAGAATGGTAGCAGCCGTAAATGGAAGGGTCTAAATTACTGTTGACCGATAGAATAGGCACCCCTTCTAACATAAATGGCTGATGGTCACTGTGTAGCCCAGACCTGTTGGTAAAGGTATTTTTATAAATGGTATCTTGTTGTTGAATGGCGCTGCCCAGATCCTTAAAAAATTGCTCATTATCTAACTTGCCACCGGCGTTCATGCCAATTGGGTTGCCCGACATGTCTAGATTCATCATGTATTTGATGTTGTCCATAGTATTGTTTTCAATGGCCTGTTGCACCATAAACCTAGAGCCTAACAAGCCCTGTTCCTCGCCCATGAACATGACGAATTTTACCGTTCGTTTCGGCTGCAGGTTATTCGCTTTAAAGGCACGTGCAATGTCTAACACGGCAAAGGAGCCAATGCCGTTATCAATGGCACCCGTGGCCAAATCCCATGAATCTAGGTGGCCACCGATAACCAGTACCTCATTTTCGATTTCAGCACCCGGTAAGGTAGCGATAACGTTTCTAGCTTTTATCATAGCACTCTGGTTGGTCATTGCTATTTCGGCAGTTGCCTTGGTAGTTTTCAAGGATTCCTTTAGGGCCATACCCGCTTCTTTGCCGATACATACTGCAGGAATGGGAATCAACTCTCCCGTTACGGAAGCCGTTCCGGTCAATAAAACCCCGTTATCCACTTGGTTGAAGATGATTATGCCTACCGCACCATATTTTATGGCCAAGGCCGTTTTTTCGCTTCGGTGCAAGTTAGACGAGCCTTCAGGGCTATCGGGTAAGATACCAATGTACACCAAGGCAATTTTGTCTTTTATGGCATCTGGGTTGGCGGCATAGTCCGCTTCAAGTCCGTTACCCATATCAACAACTTCTGCCGTAACCTTGGCTTCAACGGGCGAATGTCCTAAGGTAACCACCTTTGCAGCATCACCGTTAATTTTCAATGAGACTTCCCCCCTGGACCAGGCCTCTACCTCAAACGTTTGGTAGGCCACATCATCAAAACCGTATTCTTTGAACTTGGTAAAGGTATATTCCTCTGCTTTGGCACCATTTTCAGAACCGGTAAGTCTATGGCCAATGGTTGCCGTAGCTTCTTTTAAAGTGCTGTAGCCTTTGGTATTTTGCTTGATTTCAGTATCGATACGCGCAAAAAGCTCAGCTTGGGTTTCTTCTTTTTTAGTTTCTGAACAAGCTGTTAGGCATAGAGAGGCTAAAAACAGATAGGCTATTTTTTTCATTGTAAGTCAATCATTGGTTTAGCTGTACAAGTTAGCGAAAGATCCCAGAAAATAATAGCTATTGGTGCTGCAATTGTTTTAATTATAGAGCTCATTTGATATTGAATTCTTAAAGAATCTATAGATTTCTAGAATGTAGCCGAATCTTATGTTGTACTGGCCAATAAAGTCATTCTGGTGCCGCCAACAGTGAGTAGGGTATGAAGTAAAGAATAAAAGATAGTAGAAATTCGAGAGACAAGAACAGCGAATAAGAAACAAAGATTTATAACAGGTAATGACGGAATGTATTTGAATAAAATGGCATGATGACTACCAAAATTAACCTTGATAGGCTTTGTGGCACCAGCGCGACCTTTACGCTAGTAGGGGTTGAGATATTCTATTTCTTTTCAGCATCAGGGTGAAAAGTGCGCCAACTATGCCAAAATTCTTGATATGCCTTTACCGGCTTTAAAGGCGTTACATTAGCTGCAGTTGAATATCCGAGCAGGTTGTATTTTATATTCTCTACAACAAGGCTGTCGTTTACTAGTGTAAAGGATTTATCTGAAGGTCTTTCAAATGCAAAGAAGCTCTGATTATCGGAAGCTAAAGCTAGAACAATAGGGGTGTCTGCAAGTGTTAAGTTTAAGATGCGCTTTTCCTTGAGAAGGTTCCAATCAATGGCTTTGCTCGAGCTGGCAAGTTCGAGACCTACTACCCAAGACTTATTCTGCCATGATAGAGTATCCGTGCGCGTAAGATCGCCTCTTTCAATGCCAAAATCATAATCGTCCAGATCAGAATATTCTTTTATAAAAGCTGAATCTGGTTGCATCACCTTACTGTTCGGGTATAAGGTAAGCCATTGCTTTAAAGTGGTCTGCTGACTGGGCAATTCTGGTAAAATACTTCCCTTCAGCGGGCCTGCGATGGCTTCACCGCTAGCCTGCCGCCACCACGTTTGGGTAGTTTTATCTTCGAACATCGCATTAAATTGATCCATTCCTACCAAACGAAAAGATTCAGGAGAGCCATTTACGTTAGGTTCAAATACCCTTCCGGATCTACAGACCGAACAATAGGTGACCATAATAGGGTTACCTTCTAAAGAATCTAGTACCTGATGATGGTAGGCAATGAGTTGTATGGGATAGGCTCTAGCTTCACCATTATGGTGAATGCCCAGCACCAGTTTTTCTGAGGGTATTTTATTCTCAATATGATCAACCATGACTAGTTCGGCGGGCGGTAGAAACATGTTGTCAGCTGCCAGCTTAAAATTGAATTGCCATGCCACCAGAAGGCAAATGGCCACAAAAAGCAACGTGACCCATCGTTGGGATCGGTACGCCCAAAGTATTCCTGCCAATGCAAGTCCGCCCAGTACCACTCGGAACATCCATCTCCAAGAATGAAGAAAATAGGCCACATCTATACTATGTATTTCTTGGCTCCCTGGCATCGGCATAATAAAATATACCTTTAGGATTTCAAAAAGTATTATTCCTATAATACCGATGTAAAACAGGTTCTTCATGAAGTTTAAGATATTTGGGTTAAGGTTTGCAACGAGTTGGCCCAATAGTTATTTCCGATAATATATATATCGTTCTGTAAAGATAGCAACAAGGCAAAATACAAATCTAGAAAACAATTTCACTTTCGGCAGGGCCGCGCATGCTTCGAATTAACGTTAATACAAGTATACCTTATCTCGAAACTCCTAATACAGAAAGATCTTGTCAGTACTATGGGTGGGGGATTATTTAAATGAGATGATCTTATGATTTAATTATTTTATCCGATTGAATTTGAAGCTCACTATTTTTCAATTGTTTATCGAATTTTTTTACTTCGACCTCGATAAACTTCTTGAATTTTTCATTTACAGCTTCAAGCCGTTTGTTGAAAATGGCATAGACTTCCCGTTGTTGGTCGGTGGGTTTAAAATCGATGCCGTTACCGGTGATATCGCTGGCCAGGGCACTCAACCTACCGTAGAGTTTCATGGGTGACCTAAAGGCATCTTCACGTGCCCCTGTCAAATGGATATCGTAGAGGGTGCCCGCAATGGATTCTGCCAAAACGCGCAATTGCTCCGCTCTTCTGGCATCGCCATTATTTTTTAATTTGGGAATGATCTCTGCAAGCTCGGCCCGTATACCTTCGATCTCATTGATCATGGTTACCGCCAGGTTCATGGCATCGCGTAACGCCAACGAAAAGGCCACTTGTATTTTGATATCTTCTAAGCTACCTTCGGTAGTAGGGTCTTTCAATACGGAGACCTCTCTACTATATTCCTTATCGCCAATGATCAATTTTACCTTGTAGCTATCAGGAACCACTTTGGGGCCGAATTGCCCCCGCATTAAATCAAGGTCCCAGGTGACCAAGGGGCGCCATCCTTCGCCATTGAGCTGTACCCATGGTCTTCCTGGCGGAGTGGCTTGTAGTTTGGGTTTGAAAGTAGGCTCATATCGCAGGTCCCACATGATCCGATTGACACCGGGGTTATTTTTCCCTTCCAGTGTGCGAACCAATTGATCATCTGAGGTCAAGATCTGTATTTCGATTTTTTGATCGGTACTGTCCTTTAAATAGTAATCGATTTCGGCACCATAGGCAGGATTCGTGCCTGAATTCAAACTTGGACCATCGGTCTTTATGCTCTGTATGTTTTGAAACCGATATGCAGGTCTTAAACTAAAAAGATGCGCCTCTTTTCCCGCAGCGTCGACATCATATTCCCTTAAAGGCGAAAGATTGTCTAAAATATAATATCCTCTTCCGTAGGTGCCTACCACAAGGTCGTCAAAACGTTCTTGTAGTTCTAACCAATAAATGGGGGCCGGGGGCAGGTTATTTCTTAAACGCATCCAACGTTCACCATCATTATGGCTAATATAAAGTCCGTTATCCACCCCAAGATATAGCATACCTTCTCTTTTTGGGTCTTCTTTAATAACGTGTGCGAAGCTATGTACCGATTTTGGTATGGAAGCACTTATCATTTTCCAAGTTTTACCGTAATCTTCTGTTTTATATACATAGGGGTCAAAATTGCCCATTTGGTGAAGGTCTACGGTAAGGTAAACCGTACCCTTTTTGAATCTTGAAACTTCGATATTGGCTATAGTGCCCCATTGGGGCAGATCAGGAATATTTGCTGTTACGTTCGCCCAGTTAGCTCCTCCGTCTCTGGTCAACTGCACCTGTCCATCGTTGCTCCCTGTCCATATAAGGCCTGTCTCCAGAGGTGATTCTACTATGCTGAAAAGCACTGAACCATCAAAGGTCATCAAATTGTCAACCGCGATGCCCCCAGAGTTTTGCTGGTGTGTTTTGTCGTTCAAGGTCAAGTCAGGACTAATTACCTGCCAGCTTTGCCCGTTGTCATCGCTTTTATGAACGAACTGGCTACCTACATATACCCGATGTTTGGTATGGGGCGAGAACGCCAAGGGGAAGTTCCAGTGCCATCGGTACTTTAATTTTCCAGGTTCCCAACCATAACCTGCTTCGGGCCAAACACGCACATCTTGGGCATGACCTGTTCTCGCGTTAAAACGTTGTAGGCCACCATCGTAGCATCCTGACCAGACAATGTCATTGTCAAAGGGATCAGGCTGGGCAAAACCGCTTTCACAACCCCCAACATCTTTCCAAAGTCCAAGGGGTATATAGCCCTGTCTGCTATTGCTTGGCCCCATGTACGAATACCCATCTTGACGATTGCCATACACGTTATAGGGGATCTGGTCATCAACAGAAACGTGGTACATCTGTGCAATAGGAAGGACAACGCGTTGAAAACTTTTGCCATGGTTCAAGGTAATGCTGGCCCCACCATCATGCGCTACCATCATACGATCGGCATTTGTGGGATCCAACCAAATATCATGGTTATCACCACCGGCCCTATAACCGCCTTCTATCGATTTGCCGCCATCTTTCGAAGTACTGAATCGTACATTGGCAAAATAGAGTTCGTTCGGGTCATTGGGCGATACGGCCATGCGAATGTAATACGGCGCGCGCTCGCCGATATCGTGATTGCGGGTCTGCAGGGTCCATGAATTTCCAAAATCTGCAGATCGGTATAAAGCAGGACTTTCAATTTCAAATAAAGCATAGACAACGTTTGGCTCTGAATTTGAAATTGCCACGGCCGTTTTGCCGACCGGCTTATCTTTTCCACCAGGAAGACCATATTTTGAAAGGGGCTCCCAGGTTTCACCCCCATCGGTGGTGCGATAGACCCCACCACCAGGCCCACCGCTGGTTAGTCCCCAGGTGTTGATATGTATAGACCACATGCCTACCAGAAGGCGCTCAGGATTTTTTGGGTCTATAGCCAATTCGGCCGCTCCGGTATGTTCATCAACAAAAAAGATTCGTTTCCAGGTTTTGCCACCATCAACCGTTTTGTAGACACCCCTTTCTTGTTGGGGGCCATATGTATGCCCCAATGAAGCGGCATATACAATATCGGCGTTGGTCGGATGTACAATTATTCTACCGATGCGCCCCGTTTTTTCAAGGCCCATATTCTTCCAAGTCTTGCCACCATCTTCCGATTTATAGATCCCGTCACCCATGGCATGTGCAGGGCGGATAACGAAGGTTTCGCCGGTACCTACCCAAACAATAGACGGGTTGGTGGGGCTTATGGCCAACGAACCTATTGATGAAACATCTTGATCGTCAAAGATGGGATCCCAGTTGATTCCCCCGTCGGTAGTTTTCCAAAGACCACCAGAGGCCGCCCCAATGTAATTGA
Source organism: Flavobacteriaceae bacterium (assembly GCA_050330515.1). GTDB lineage: Bacteria > Bacteroidota > Bacteroidia > Flavobacteriales > Flavobacteriaceae > Maribacter_C. The sequence goes on from JBHJNU010000058.1 coordinate 9,802, forward strand.
CCATAGGGTCGCCGGGTACTCCGGCAATGGCAATGGTGCGATTACCTTCCGGACCAATAAAACGGAATTTTAGGTTTTCGAAAACAGCAGGGTCGGTTTGCGCGAAGGTAGAAGTTAAGATTAAAAATAAGAAGTTGGTTCTAAGTAGTTTAGCTATCATATTGGTGTTATTTAAGAAATAGAAGAAGTTCTAAATGTACAAATATTGGCAGCACTGCGCTCGTAAAAATATAATGAATTCCATTCTAGAACAATCCGTAATCCTTACATTTATCCAACTAATAAGAATGGCATGAAGTACGATTTAATACCCAATAGTCTTTTCAAGAAGAACCGCAACAAGTTTATGGCGCAAATGAGGCCCAAGAGTTTAGCGGTATTCAATTCCAACGATATTTATCCCGTAAGCGCCGATAGTACGATGCCCTTTGAGCAGCACCGCGACATTTTTTACCTTAGCGGAGCCGATCAAGAGGAAACGATCTTGTTATTGTTTCCTGAGGCAATTAATAAAAAACATCGTGAAATTCTCTTTGTACGTGAGACCAATGATCATATTGCCGTATGGGAAGGCGCTAAATTAACCAAGGAACAGGCCACAGGAGTTTCTGCAATTGAAACTATTTATTGGTTATCCGATTTTGACAAAATCTTCTTTGATCTAATGACCGAGGCAGATACCATCTACTTTAATACCAACGAACATTATCGTCAGGCGGTTGAAACACAAACGCGTGAAGACCGGTTCATTGAAAAGTGCAAGAAAGACTTTCCGGCACATCAATTTGCAAAGAGTAACCCGATATTACAGCAAATTCGCGGGGTAAAGGAGCCCGAGGAAATAGCCTTGATGCAGACCGCCTGTAACATTACCGAAAAAGGATTTCGAAGAATATTGGGCTTTGTTAAACCCGGCGTTTGGGAATACGAAATAGAGGCCGAGTTGGTTCATGAATTCATAAAAAACCGCTCTAAAGGATTTGCCTATACACCCATTATCGCATCAGGAAATAACGCCAACGTACTTCACTATATAGAGAACAACCAAAAATGTAACGCGGGTGATATGTTGTTGCTCGATGTTGCCGCAGAGTACGCCAATTATTCTAGCGACCTTACCCGTACCATTCCTATAAGCGGAAAATTCACCCAGCGCCAAAAAGCAGTATACAATGCGGTGCTAAGAGTAAAGAATGAAGCGACAAAGCTTTTGGTTCCGGGAACCATCTGGGCCGAATATCACAAAGAATGTGGTAAGATCATGACCTCTGAACTATTAGGGCTTGGCTTGTTGGATAAGGCCGATGTGCAAAACGAAAATCCGGATTGGCCTGCATATAAAAAATATTTCATGCACGGCACCAGCCACCACATTGGCTTGGATACCCATGATTACGGGGAATTAAAAACACCTATGAAAGCGAATATGGTTTTTACTGTTGAGCCGGGCATTTATATTCCCGAAGAGAAAATGGGCGTTCGTTTAGAGGATGATGTGGTTATTCAGGAAAAAGGTGAGCCGGTCAATTTGATGGGGAATATACCAATTGAGGTGGAGGAAATCGAGCACTTGATGAACGCTTAAAATAGGGTAATGAAATTAGTATCATGGAACGTAAACGGCATAAGAGCTGCCGTAAAAAAAGATTTTGGCAAGGTAGTCGCCCACTTTAATGCCGATGTCTTCTGTTTTCAAGAAACAAAGGCACAAGACGACCAAGTTACCGAGGCGTTAAAAAACCTAAAGGGGTATCAATTATTTACCAACAGCGCCGAAAAGAAAGGGTATTCTGGTACAGGAATTTTGGTGAATAGCAAGCCTGTTGAATTTACAAGGGATATGGGCGTAAAGCAACATGATAGCGAAGGGCGGATCGCCCATACCGAGTTGGAGCACTTTCATTTAATCAATGTGTATGTGCCCAACAGTGGCAATGGTCTAAAACGCCTAGATTATAGGGCTATATGGGATAAAGACTTTACCAATTACCTGGCCGAGCTAAACAAGAAAAAACCGCTTATCATTACGGGGGATTTCAATGTGGCCCATACGGAAAATGATTTGGCCAATCCTAAAAGTAATTACAATAAAACATCAGGTTTTACCCAAGTAGAGATTGATGGGTTCAATACTATGTTAAGTGATTTGAAATTGGTGGATAGTTTTAGAAAACTACATCCAACCACGTTCGATAAATATACCTTTTGGAGTATGCGTGGTGGTGCAAGATCCCGCAACGTGGGCTGGCGACTCGATTACTTTTTGGTCAGTGAATCCATTTGGGATAAAGTGACATCTGCCGAGATTCACGATCAGATTATGGGCAGCGATCATTGCCCAATCAGTTTGGAGCTTAATCTCTAATCTTCAAAAAGTTCATCAGTATAAACACCGTGACTGCCGGCAACACCCAACCCAAACTAAACTGGCTTAAAGGAATGTACTTCTGTAGCCCTTCCATGTAGAAGGCAAGTCCGACCGCGTTTAAAAAATCAGGAACGCTAAAAATAATCGTAGCAATAACTACGCCCTTGAAAACCATTGGCGAGGCGAATTTATCCGGTACTATATTTAACAGAATAAGAGCAATCGTAATCGGGTAGATGAACATCAATGCGGGTATGGCCACAACAATGATATAATGAACATCAAACTGCCCCATGACTACCCCTAAAGTGCAACTAAAAACCGCGGTTATCAAATACGCTAGCGATGAGTCTTTGAAACGGAATTTTACAAAATCGGCCGTACCCGTAACAATGCCAACTGCTGTCGTAAAACAGGCGAGACTAACAAGAAGGCCTAAAAATAAGTTTGCGGTGCTACCCAAGGTTCTGATACTAATGCCATTTAATAAGGCGGTTCTTGAAATTTCGCTGTCGAACTGACCATGCATAAGCGCACCGGTAGCGATGAGGCCACCGTAGATAAGCAATAGGGCTAGGCCAGCCATCCATCCAGCGCGACTAATGAGCCTCTTCTTTTCTTCATAGGAGGCATCTTTATTTTTCAGGTTGATCGAAATGATGATGACCCCTCCAACAACCACCGCGCCAATGGCATCAAAGGTCTGATAGCCTTCGAGAACACCATCGGTAAAAGGACTTTCAAAAACCGTTGCGCCAAAAGTGAAGTCGAAAGAAAAAACCGTAACCCCGATAATCACCAACAAAATAAGAATAATAGTGGGGGTAAGCATTTTGCCTATGATGTTCACTATTCTAGACCGGTTGACGACAAAGAGGAACACCAGAACAAAATAGATAGTACTGGTAAGCCATGAAGAAGTTTCGAAATAAGGTTGTATGGCGATTTCATGTGTAACCGAAGCAGTACGCGGCGAAGGTAGGCTAATAGATATGGCATATACGATGTAGGAGTATACCAAGCTAAAGGCTGGAGACACTTTTTTGCCAAAATCAAAGATAGTGCCCTGTAACTTAGCGTGCGCCAAGATTCCTAAAATGGGGATCAATACGGCCGAAAGACAAAAACCCAATGTTACCAACCACCAAAGATGACCCGATTGAAAGCCCAACAAAGGCGGCAGTATTAAATTACCGGCTCCGAAAAATAGGGAGAACAGGGCGAATGCGGTAACTAAGGTTTCCTGGGTTTTGTTCATCGAAGATGATTTCAATATAGTTTGGAAAGATAGCCGAAAAATGATCGATTGACAAAACATATTAAAGCCCTAAAAAGATACCGTTTGTCGAAAAAAATGCAGTTCATCGAATAAATGCTTGAATTGAAGAAAGCCATCCAATAAAGGGTAGTGTCTTCGCGTTGTGGAATCCTAGTGTCGTAAAAAGGCCCATGAACAGTTGACCCAAATTTTAATTCATATTTTCAGGTTTCCAAATACCGGGGAATAGATTCAAATACCTACAACAATGAAGAAAGTATTTTGCAACATTTTCGGACATCACTACTCGGTTTCAAAAAAGGTAACACAGCATATTAAAGAGTACAAATGCATCCATTGTGGAAAACATGTTACCACAGATGTTAGTGGTAATTTATCCACCTTAACACCTGAATTGCAAGATATCAACAAAACATTGGAAATTATATATCAAAAAAGACATAGAGCCGCTGAACAAGCTGCCTAACTATGCTTTGGCAAGCGAATTCTGATTTTAAAAGGTCAGCATTCAAGATTTATTCCTGAGAATTAAGTTAGCACCCACTACTCTTACCTGTCGTTCGCCCCACAACAGTTTCGAAAGGATTGCGCTTAGTTTTCGGGAATTTTTTTTCTAATTTTCTCCTCAAGCTTAGGGTTCGAAAGAATTCCACCCCTGTGCCGTCAATGGAATTTGCTGACCGCCCCTTGTAACCAAGTTTGTACCTGAAGAAGCATCGGTCATATGCCCGATTATCGAAAGGTTCGGGTTGCCTTTGATCTTATCAAAGTCTTTTTGATCAACGGTAAACAAGAGTTCATAATCTTCGCCACCGCTCAGCGCGACCAGGGTACTATCGATTTTGAATTCTTCACAGGCGGTTATCACCGTGGGATCCAGGGGAATCTTATCTTCGAACAAATTACAGCCCACTGCACTCTGTTTGCACAAGTGCAAGATTTCTGAAGAAAGGCCGTCACTGATATCGATCATCGAAGTTGGTTTTACGCCTAGAACCTTTAGAAGCGCGGCGATGTCTTTTCGAGCCTCAGGCTTTAGCTGCCGTTCTACAATGTAAGTGTACGGTTCTAGGTCAGGTTGATTGTTGGGGTTCACTTTAAATACTTCCTTTTCGCGCTCCAATACCTGTAGCCCCATATAGGCACCTCCTAAATCACCGGAGACAACCAGAAGGTCATTTGGTCTTGCGCCATTTCTGTACGTGATATCCGTTTCGTCTATCTCACCCAAAGCGGTAACGCTAATGAGTAGGCCTTTGGTTGACGAAGTGGTGTCTCCCCCGATTAAATCTACCTTGTACTTTTTAGTGGCCAAAGCGATTCCTTCATAGAGTTCTTCGATGGCCTCTAAGGGAAACCGGTTTGAAACCGCAATGGACACCGTTACTTGGGTCGCCGTCGCGTTCATGGCATAAATATCCGAAAGGTTTACGATAACGGCCTTATATCCTAAATGTTTCAACGGAACGTAGCTAAGGTCGAAATGAACACCCTCGACCAGCAGATCGGTTGAGATGACAGTTTTCTTTCCCTTAAAGTCTAGAATGGCGGCATCATCTCCGATTCCTTTGACCGTAGACTTTTGATGTAGCGTGAATTTCTTGGTAAGATGTTCGATCAATCCGAATTCGCCCAGTTTTTCCAATGAAGTCAGCGCTTGTTTTTTATCTTCTAACATCTTGCAAAAATAGGCATGATATTCAATATTTTGCAAAAAAAACCGGAGTCGTCGAACTCCGGTCAGGTAAGGTTACTTTAAATAGGTTTTTAACTATCCCATCGAATATCCTTCTCTATAGGTGCGTTTTACAAAGTTGTTTGCGGGCTCAAAATTGGTGATTTTCATATTGGCGGCGTCCCAACGCAGGCGTTTTCTGCCATAGTATTGCGAACCACCGCCCCAGAAACCTTTGTTCTCTGACTTTGGATCCACTTCGAAATAGGCCTTTAGCGCCAAATTTCCGATGAGTAAACTTTCTGTAAACGGACCGGCATAATCGAAAGACGAGCTAGTTTCGGCATTGCCATAACCCGCCATGCAGGCATTTACCCACTGCAGGTAGTGGCCTTCAGGAACGCGTGTGATGGTCTCTTCAACTTCAAATTGTTCATTTAGGGTTAACGGAAGTAACCTTGGGTTCGCGCCATAACAATCGGCCAAAAGTTTTCCTTTGGTACCGATGAACAGTACACCTCCATCCCAGTTGCCCAATGCTTCGTCATCACCTAGTTCTTCTGGTCTTTCAGGTAATAATCCGCCGTCCATCCATGAGACCTTAATAGTGCCTTTTCCGTCCGTTCTGGGGTAGGTCAAGTGTATTTTACTAGAGTTCGGAAAGCTTTTTGGATACTCCTTGTATTGAAAATTACCGATAAATGAATCGGAAACACTGCATTCTACACTATCAGGGTACAGAATGGGCAGTATGCGATAAACGGGATCCATGATGTGGCAGGCCATATCGCCCAGGGCCCCTGTACCGAAATCAGACCAGCCCCTCCAATCAAATGGTAGATAGGCGTCATTATAATCGCGCAAGGCCGCCGTACCTAACCATAAATCCCAATTTAGGCCTTTCGGCATTTTGCTTTTTGTTTTTGGAGTTTCAAGGGCCTGCGGCCAAATGGCACGGTTGGTCCAACATTCTACGGTATGAACTTCTCCTATGATACCACTATTATAAATTTCCTTCATTTTTCGGACACCATCGCCAGAACCACCCTGGTTGCCCATTTGCGTTACTACCCTGAATTTTTTGGCGGCCTCGGTCAACATTCGCGCTTCCCAAATATCGTGGGTTAAAGGCTTTTGAACATACACATGTTTGCCCATTTCCATGGCCATATAGGCAGCAACCCCATGATTATGATCGGGGGTTGAGACAGAAACGGCGTCGATATTGTTCTTTTCTGATTCTAGCATTTTTCTAAAATCGGCATAGTAGCTGGCCTTTGGGAAATTTTTTCTTGAATCGACGGCCTGTCTGTCATCTACATCGCACAATGATACGATCTGCACGTTCGGACTTTCGGCAAAAGATGAAATATCACTTCTTCCTTTTCCTCCTGCCCCAATACCGGCAATACGCAAGGTATCACTAGGCGGAACAAAACCGGTGCCACCCAAGACATGTCTGGGTACGATAAAAAATCCAGCAGCTGCCAAACTAGAATTTTTGACAAAATTTCGGCGCGAGCTTTTCATTAAGGTATTTTTCTTTTTTGACATGATGTTTTAACTTTTTTAAAGGAGTTCAATTTAATAGAAATATTTCAATTTATATGATTTTTGATAAAAGACCTTCACATGGGTCATTAAATGACGTTTGAAACGTAATTATAAAAGAGGGCTTAAGTAAAAACAACCTTACTTTCTTGAAACCTGATCGGGTGAAACCCAGTTTAAACCTGAGCCAAATTCAGCGTAGATTAATTTAATGGGAATTGGGTAGGGATTTCCCCCTTGTTAATTGTTTACAAACAAGCAACCAAAAGGCACATTCAGTATCTTTGTTTCAGGCAATGGCTCATTCTTAGTTATGAAAAAGTATATATCGGTAATAGTTGTTCTGCTTTGTTTGACAGGTTGTTCTAATGACGATGCACCGATAGGCCCAAGTCTTTGTGCAGACAGTTACCCTTGCAAGGGTTTTGAACTTTTAGGTCAAATTTCACTTTCAGAGTTCAGTGCCAATGCAGGCAATGATATTTGGGGTTGGACGGATACCACTACAGGCAAAGAATATGCCTTGATGGGGGTTGATGATGGTACCGTCTTTGTAGATATTTCCGATGGAGAAAACCTCGTTTATTTGGGCAAGTTGCCAACTGCAACGCAACCAAGTGATTGGCGCGACGTTAAAGTATTTCAAGACCATGCCTTTATCGTTTCAGAAGCAGCGGGACACGGTATGCAGGTCTTTGACCTTGCTAGACTGAGAAATGTAAACAGCCCACCGGCTAATTTTGAAGCCGATGTACGTTACACTGGGTTCGGAAATGCGCATAATATCGTGATCAATGAAGCCACTGGTTTTGCCTACGCAGTCGGCACCGATCGAGGAGATGCCTACGGCGGCGGGGCACATTTCATTAATATTCAAGATCCTAAGAACCCTACGCCAGCTGGGGGTTATGGCGAAGACGGCTACTCACATGACGCACAGGTTGTAGTATATAATGGGCCAGACTCAGACTATAGCGGTAGGGAAATTTATATTGGTGCAAATGAAAATGTAGTGGTTATTGTTGATGTGACCGATAAAGCTAATCCAACACGAATTTCAACCGTAAGTTACCCCGATATCGGGTACACCCATCAAGGTTGGTTTACAGAAGATCAACGCTATTTTATTCTAGGAGACGAATTGGACGAGATACAAACAGGTTTCAGCACAAGAACATTGATTTTCGACTTTACAGATTTAGATAACCCACTGGCACATGACACTTACTTGGGGCCGACAAGTGCCATTGACCATAATGGCTACGTTAAAGGTGATGAGTTCTATATGGCCAATTACACGGCGGGTCTACGCGTACTGGATATTTCGGCTATAGCTGGTAAAACAATTACCGAAAAGGGTTTTTTTGATACTTTTCCTAGTAGTGATAACGCTCAGTTTGCGGGGGTATGGAGTGTTTACCCTTATTTTTCAAGTGGCAAAATTTGCATAAGTGACATTAACAGCGGCCTTTTTGTCGTTAAAAAAACGAATTGATGAGAAAACTCGTTTTTATCTTCACGCTCGTGGTTACCGCTTCATGCTCTAAGGATTTTGTGGTAACCGATTTAGATACAGGCCCAAAAAAAACCTTTCTTGGTGAGATAGAATATGTGAAGAATTTTGGCGGTTCCGGAGAGGATACCGCGCAGGCAATAATCGTGACCAATGATGGGGGTTTCGCCGTCTTCGGTTTTTCGAATAGTACTGATGGAGATTTGGCAGGAAAAACCTTGGCAGTAAACGACTATTGGCTATTGAAGTTCGACGCTGAAAGTAATTTACAATGGAGTAAAACTTACGGCGGAAGCAAAGACGACCGAGGCCAAAGTCTTGTGCAGACCAATGATGGCGGCTATGCCCTAACCGGGTATGCTGAAAGTAGTGATGGCGATGCAAGTAGTAACCAAGGGTTTCATGACAATTGGATCGTTAAACTAGATGCCCAGGGCACTTTGCAGTGGGAAAAAAGTTTCGGCTTCTCAGGGCATGACCATTCGTACGATATTCTTCAGACTACTGACAATGGCCTTTTTTTCGCAGGATTTTTAGATATTACATCGGCCCGTGCAGACGGCAATACTGAAAAAGGAAACACCCTTACGCGCCATGGCGTGGGCGAATTTTGGGGAAGCAAGCTTGACAAGAATGGAAATCTTCAATGGCGAAGCTATTTCGGGGGCACAAATAATGATCGCGCGCACGCAGTGGTTCAGGCCGATGATGGGGGCTTTGTGATGGCGGGCTTTACAGAAAGCAACGATTTTGATGTCAACAATTCAAGGGGCAGTTATGATTTCTGGGTGGTGAAATTAGACGATAAGGGCAACCTGAAATGGCAAAGTCCTTTTGGGGGTACCGGAATTGAAAGGGCGCAAGATATCGCTAAAACGGATGACGGGGGTTATGTAATTTCAGGCAATACCTTCAGTACCGATGGAGATATCACCAAAAACCATGGCGAATCGGATATCTGGTTGATAAAAGTAGCCAGTGACGGAAAAATGGTCTGGGAAAGAACTTTTGGGGGTTCTGGGTTCGATGATGCGCAAAGTGTGAGCCTGAGCGCCGACGGCGGTTTTATAATAGCGGGAAATTCAAAGAGTAATGACGCCGATGCCAACGCCAACGCAGGGGAGAATGATATTTGGGTAATAAAAACAGATGAGAACGGCAATATGGTTTGGCAAAAATCTTTTGGTGGTACAGGCTTAGACTTTGGTTTCGACGCTTTGGAAACTGCTGATGGTGGTATTATTTTGGTGGGTGAAACTTCTAGCACTGATTTTCTTGACCTTCATAACATGGGAAAGTCTGACGCCGTTATTATCAAAATCAGATAGTTTGCACCAATTTTTTCGGTTCACAGCTGTTTGCCGTGAACTGTACCACTACCCGTTGAGGTATGTTCGAGGGTATTTTTAATTTTGAATTCGCCTTCTTTTTGTATTTGCTTCGTGTATTATAGAAATGCCCTATCGACCTATACGTTATAATAATGTTAGGAACCTCGGAAAAAAGAGACTTATACCGTATATTTGTCTTCTATTTAGAATAATCCCAAATAAGAATGATACAAGTTTCAGAATCAGCAAAACAAAAGGTAGTGAATCTTATGGCTGAAGAAGGTTTTGATGCGGCCAAAGATTATGTTAGGGTTGGAGTTAAGAGCGGGGGTTGTAGCGGACTTTCGTACGAACTGAATTTTGACAATAAGATGAACGAGGCCGACAAGGTTTTCGAAGACAACAATATTCGCATTGTAGTTGATAAGAAAAGTTTTTTGTACTTGGTGGGTACCATTCTAGAGTATTCAGGTGGTTTGAACGGTAAAGGGTTCGTTTTCAACAACCCTAACGCCCAAAGAACCTGTGGGTGTGGGGAGAGTTTCTCCCTGTAATCTGAAAAATAGAAAGTGAGATAATTAGCCAATGAGAATTATTTTCACATTGGCAAATTGAAAGCATATGGCATATACAGAAGAAGAATTAAAGAAAGAGCTGGAAACCAAGGAATATGAATATGGTTTCTACACTGACCTCAAATCGGATACATTCCCAAAAGGATTAAGTACGGATATCATTCGTGCCATTTCAAAAAAGAAGAATGAACCGGAATGGATGACCAACTGGCGTTTGGAAGCCTACAAGGTTTGGGAAAAAATGGAAGAGCCCGAATGGGCAAATGTGCGTTATGAGAAACCCGATTTTCAGGCAATTAGTTACTATTCCGCTCCTAAACAGGCGGACCCAAACAAGTCATTGGACGATGTAGACCCCGAGTTGTTGGAAATGTACAGAAAACTGGGTATTTCAGTTGATGAACAAAAGAAACTACAGAATGTCGCCGTAGATATCGTGGTAGATTCCGTTTCGGTCGCCACAACTTTCAAAAAGACCTTGGCCGAGAAGGGAATCATTTTTATGCCTATTTCTGAAGCCATCAAAGAACATCCGGAGTTGGTTAAAAAATATATGGGATCCATTGTTCCCTCAACCGATAACTTTTACGCCGCCCTAAATTCAGCAGTGTTCACTGATGGCTCTTTCTGTTACATACCTAAAGGGGTTAAATGTCCGATGGAATTGTCCACTTATTTTCGAATAAACGAAGGAGGAACAGGTCAGTTCGAAAGAACCTTGGTGATTGCCGACCAAGATAGTTATGTAAGTTATTTAGAAGGCTGTACCGCACCCTCAAGAGACGAAAACCAATTGCATGCGGCCGTGGTTGAGCTCATCGCCTTAGATGGCGCAGAGATTAAATATTCTACGGTACAGAACTGGTATCCTGGAAACAAAGAGGGTAAAGGTGGGGTTTACAACTTCGTTACCAAAAGAGGACTTTGTGAGAAGAACGCCAAAATTTCATGGACCCAGGTAGAGACCGGTTCGGCGGTGACATGGAAATATCCGTCATGTATTCTCAAAGGTGATAACTCTATTGGAGAATTTTATTCCATCGCGGTAACCAATAATTACCAACAGGCGGATACGGGCACTAAAATGGTCCATTTAGGCAAGAATACCCGCAGCACGATCATATCAAAAGGTATTTCCGCAGGAAAATCACAGAACAGTTACCGTGGACTGGTGCAGGTAAATAGTCGTGCCGAAAATGCCAGGAACTTTTCACAATGTGATTCGCTATTGATGGGTAATGAATGTGGTGCCCATACTTTCCCCTATATAGAGGTAAAGAACAAAACAGCGCAAATAGAGCACGAGGCCACAACAAGTAAAATTGGCGAGGACCAGATTTTCTATTGCAACCAAAGGGGTATCCCCACCGAAAAGGCGATTGCTTTGATTGTCAATGGTTTTAGTAAAGAAGTATTGAACAAGCTGCCGATGGAATTTGCCGTAGAAGCTCAAAAATTATTGGAAATCAGCCTTGAAGGTTCGGTAGGTTAATTTAAATTTAAAAATGAAGAACTCGATTTTCTTGTTACTCTCTGTTTTGACTTTTGTTTCCTGCAAGGAAACAAAAAAGGAACCAGCTGAACCCGTTACCGAAGAAATCAAAAAACCGGAAGTTAAACTATATACTTTCGACGGCGGTACGGTTATGGTAAATAATCTAGAACTGTTTTCCCAAGACACTACCTACAAAGGCCAGACCAAAGAGTTCGCCGATGCCTTTTATGTCATCAGCCATCCCGATGGAAATTTGATGTGGGATGCGGGGCTTCCTGAGATGCTGGTGGGTATGGCAGAACCCTTTACACCGCCGCCAGGGGCGTTTTCGGTTTCACGTAGAGATTCTGTGCTGAACCAGTTGAAATCAATAGGCATGACCCCTGATGATATAAAATTTATCGCTTTGTCACATACCCATTTTGATCATAGTGGTCATGCGAACGTGTTAAAAAATGCAACCTGGTTGGTGCAAGAAGCAGAATATTCAATGATCACCAGTGACGAAATAAAGAACGGTGAAAATGTAGGCTTGTACGATGCCATCGCCGAACTAACCAAAGTCAAAAAGTTAAATGGCGATCATGATGTTTTTGGAGATGGTAGTGTGATCATCAAATCAATGCCGGGCCATACTCCAGGGCACCAGGTATTATATTTGGATCTACCTGAGAACGGACCCACCTTATTGACAGGTGATCTCTTCCATTTATATGAGAACAGGCAGTTTAAAAGAGTGCCTATCTTTAATTTTGATGTGGCACAGACCCTTGAAAGCATGGATGCTTTTGAAGCGTTCGCAAAAGAGAAAGGGGCTAAAGTATACCTACAGCACCAAAAAGAAGATTTTAACAAAATGCCCAAGGCACCCAATTATTTAAAATAGAACAGCATGTTGAAAATTACTGATCTGCACGCAAGTGTTGAGGATAAAGAGATATTAAGAGGCATCAACCTTGAGGTCAATGCCGGGGAAGTACATGCCATAATGGGCCCTAACGGTTCAGGAAAAAGTACGTTGGCTTCCGTTATTGCGGGAAAGGAAGAATTCGAAGTGACCAAAGGCAGGGTTGAACTAAATGGCGAAGATTTGGAAGACTCGGCCCCAGAGGAAAGAGCGCACAAAGGTGTTTTCCTTTCTTTTCAGTATCCAGTGGAAATTCCTGGGGTTTCTGTGACCAACTTCATGAAAACCGCCATCAACGAATCTCGTAAGGCCCAAGGGCTAGAAGATATGCCCGCCAATCAGATGTTGAAACTCATTCGTGAGAAAGCTGAAATGCTGGAGATTGATCGTAAGTTCTTGTCCCGTTCGTTGAACGAGGGTTTTTCAGGTGGAGAAAAGAAACGGAACGAAATCTTTCAAATGGCGATGTTAGAACCTAAATTGGCCATCTTGGACGAAACCGATTCCGGGTTGGATATCGATGCATTGCGAATTGTTGCGAACGGGGTGAACAAACTAAAAAGTAAAGACAACGCAGTCATCGTTATCACACACTACCAGCGGTTGTTGGAGTATATAGTTCCTGATTTTGTGCACGTTTTACACAACGGAAGAATCGTAAAATCAGGAGGCAAAGAACTTGCTTTGGAGCTAGAAGAAAAGGGGTACGATTGGATCAAGCAAGAAGCGACGGTTTAATTTTTGTCATACCCGAGAAGACGGGCAACACTTGAAATTGAGTTCAAAGGTTAATTAGAAATTTCCTGCTATCGCGGGAACCATATAGTGTTTGTTATGGATTTAAAAGATAAGCTAGTTTCATCGTTCATGGCGTTTGAGAACAACATTGATATCGATAGCCCTGTGCACGATATTCGTTCGGAGGCCATAAAGAATTTTGAGGAAAAAGGCTTCCCGTCGAAGAAGGAGGAAGCTTGGAAATACACTTCACTGAATAGCTTGCAAAAAGTTGATTTCAGTATTTTTCCCAAGCAGGAGAACACTTTGGATTACAAAGATGTCAAGAAGTACTTTATTCACGAGATCGACACGTACAAAATTGTTTTTATTGATGGAGTCTACAGCTCTTTTCTATCGGAAACTACCCATGACGGGGTTGACATTTGTTTGATGAGTTCGGCCCTGACCAAACCGATGTACAAGCAGATTATTGATGTATACTTCAATAAGGTGGCTTCAAAAGTAGAGTCGTTGACCACATTGAATACGGCCTTTAGCCGCGAAGGGGCCTATATCTACATCCCCAAAAACAAGATGCCCAAGAAACCCGTGGAAATCGTACATTTTGCAACGGGTAACGAGGCTTCTTTGATGCTACAACCGAGAAACCTGATCATTGTTGAAGAGAATGCGGAGGTTCAAGTTATTGAGAGGCACCAAAGCCTGACATCGAATGAAGTTTTGACAAACTCGGTTACCGAGATTTTTGCCGCCAAGAACGCTATTGTAGATTATTACAAAGTTCAGAACGATGTAGGTACTGCCTCCCTAATCGACAACACGTATATTAATCAAAAGGATAAAAGCGTCGTCAACGTGCATACTTTTTCTTTCGGGGGAAGGCTTACGCGCAACAACCTGAACTTTTACCAAAATGGCGAGTACATTGATTCTACCATGAAGGGAGTCACCATTTTGGGCGAAAAGCAGCATGTTGACCACCACACGTTAGTACACCATATTCAACCCAATTGCGAAAGCCACCAAGATTATAAAGGTATCTATGGTGAAAATTCTACCGGAGTTTTCAACGGAAAGATTATTGTTGACAAAATAGCCCAAAAAACCAATGCCTTTCAGCAGAACAACAATATTCTAATTAGTGACAAGGCCACGATCAACACAAAGCCGCAGCTCGAGATTTTTGCCGATGATGTCAAGTGTTCTCATGGTTGTACGATCGGTCAGTTAGATGAAGATGCACTTTTCTATCTTCAATCAAGAGGAATACCTAAAAAAGAGGCGCGTGCTCTGTTAATGTATGCCTTTGCCAATAATGTGCTGGAGAGTGTCCGTATTCCGGAACTTAAAACGCGTATCAATAAATTGATCGCTAAGAAACTCGGGGTAAATCTTGGATTTGATCTTTAAATTTCGATATCTAAAAGATAGCTGGGCGAAAGTAACAATGTTGCTTTCGCTTTTCTATTTGTTACATAGTACTACCGTTAAAAGTCAAGAAACCAGCTTTGGTGTAAAAGCCGGCTTGAATTATTCTTCAATTGTGGGGGATCTAACAGAGGGTATCAAATTCCGTTTTTCAGGTCTCGGGGGAGTTTTTATCGAATCGAAGCTTTCAAGTAAATTCGCCTTGCAAACCGAGGTGCTGTATTCTTCCCAAGGCTTTCAATTCAGCTCTGACCTTCTGGCAATAGAGAACAATGGAGGCACTTTTGACGAGAACGACTTTAGAACCAATGTACAATTGAATTATTTGGCGGTTCCGGTTCTAGCCAAGTTCGCACTGAGCGGGCGGTCTGCCGTGGTATTCGGTCCGCAGTTTGGTTTTCTTTTGAACCAGGTCACCAAAATCAAGAATCTCGATGAGCGCGATACTACTGAAATTCCCGAAAATCGTACCGATATACCCGGAAACTTTCAATTGGATTATGGGGTAGTGGCCGCACTAGACTTCGAAATCAGTGATACACTCTCAATAGAACCTCGGTTTTACCTAGGGCTAAGAAATCGCTTGAACGATGCAAGCGGTCAATTGCAAAACTACAATGTTGCAATTCAGGTCTCTGCAAGCTATTTACTTTTTTAAATTGCATGGGGAAACCCCCAATTTCAGGTTGATTAAAAGACTGATTTGAGTCAAGGTTTCGAGCATAGTAGGTATCTTTGTAATCAAATTGAATTGCTATGTTCGACGTTAAATCTATACGTAAAGATTTCCCTATACTTAACCGTCAGGTGAACGGAAAACCGCTGGTCTATCTTGACAATGCCGCCACTTCACAAACGCCGCAACAAGTAATAGATGTAATCGTTGATTATTATCAAAATTACAATGCTAATATTCACCGTGGGGTACATGCACTTTCTCAAGAGGCAACGGATAAATACGAGCAGGCGAGGATAAAGATCCAGAAACATTTCAACGCCGCCAAAGCGCACGAAATTATTTTTACTTCGGGTACAACGCACAGCATTAATATCGTGGCCAACGGGTTTTCATCCATAATAAAAAAGGGCGATGAAATTCTGGTTTCGGCGATGGAGCATCATTCCAACATTGTACCCTGGCAAATGCTCTGTGAGCGAACCGGAGCGGTGTTGAAGGTCATTCCCATGAACCAAGCGGGCGAACTCTTGATGGATGTATATGATGGCTTACTTTCAGACAAGACTAAGTTGGTGTTCTGTAACCATATCTCCAATGCCTTGGGAACCATTAATCCCATAGAAGAAATCATTGAAAAAGCCCATCAGGTGGGTGCCGCTGTTTTAATCGACGGGGCTCAGGCAGCACCGCATATTGTAGCTGATATGCAAAAACTCAATGTAGATTTCTATACGATGTCGGCTCACAAGGTTTGCGGGCCAACGGGCGTAGGCATGCTTTATGGTAAAGAAGAATGGTTGAACAAACTACCGCCCTATCAGGGTGGCGGTGAAATGATCGCTGAGGTCACCTTTGAAAAGACCACTTACGCTGATCTTCCGCATAAATTTGAGGCAGGAACGCCAAATATCTGTGGCGGAATCGCTTTTGGCGCGGCATTGGATTATATGAATTCTATCGGTTTTGAGGTCATTGCCGAATATGAGCATGAACTCCTGGAATATGCAACGGAGAAACTTTTGGAAATCGAGGGACTCAAAATCTACGGAACTGCAAAGAACAAGACTTCGGTGATTTCGTTCAATATCGAGGGACTGCATCCATACGATATTGGAAGTATTCTTGACAAATTGGGTATCGCCGTAAGAACAGGCCATCATTGCGCGCAACCCATTATGGATTTTTATAAGATCCCGGGCACGGTTAGGGCAAGTTTCAGTTTTTACAATACCAAAGAAGAGGTGGAAGTGCTTGTAGAAGGGGTAAGGCGCGCCAAGGCTATGCTCTCTTAGTAAGGGTGGGGATCATTCTCTTAAAGTATTGAAATTCATTAATTCTTATTGTATTTTTACATAAAATTGAGGAATGGAAATTAAGGAAATACAAGAAGATATTGTAGAAGAATTCGCCATGTTCGAAGATTGGATGCAACGATACGAATACATGATCGAACTTGGAAAATCATTGCCTTTGATTGACGAGCAATACAAGACCGATGACAATATCATAAAGGGTTGTCAGAGTAAAGTTTGGGTACACGCGGCACTTGAAGAGGATAAACTGGTTTTCACGGCAGATAGTGATGCCATTATCACAAAAGGGATTATCGCCATATTGATCAGAGCCTTCAGTAACCAGAAACCTCAGGCGATTATTGATGCGGATACTGATTTTATAGACGAAATAGGATTAAAGGAGCACTTATCTCCAACCCGTGCCAACGGATTGGTGAGCATGATAAAGCAGTTAAAATTGTATGCAGTGGCTTATCAAACACAATTAAATTGAAAGATATGAGCGAGGAGACAACAGCAGTGGACACCCAAGAATTGGGAGAGAAAATAGTAAAAGTATTAAAGACGATATACGATCCCGAGATTCCCGTAGATATTTATGAACTAGGGCTGATTTATGACGTTTTTGTTAATGAAGATAACGATGTCAAGATACTGATGACCTTGACTTCACCTAATTGCCCTGTTGCGGAGACGCTTCCGGTTGAAGTTGAAGAAAAGGTAAAATCTTTGAATGCAGTGAATGATGCCGAAGTTGAAATTACGTTTGACCCACCTTGGACGCAGGATCTAATGAGTGAAGAGGCCAAATTAGAATTGGGACTTTTGTAATTAGAGCTTTGACCTGTGATTGAGAACCCAGTGTGGAAATAAGGTATTGGGCCTTTGAATTCTTCTTTTCTTGCCTAGTTTTCAAAAGTACCTGACCGTTATAATTAAGTATATTATGCAGAATGATGAGCAACCAATTTTAAACAGGGTAGCCCAAAGCGAACTGATTACTTTTGATTTGGAAGACCATTATCCAAAGGGAAGAAGGGTAGTTCTTGATATCAAAAATTGGCTCTTCGAAGAGGTAGTTCTTAGGGAAAAGGAGTTTAGAGCCTACCTTGCCGATCATGATTGGCAACAGTATCAAGATGCCTATGTCGCCCTAATTTGCTCTTCCGATGCCATTATTCCCGCTTGGGCGTATATGTTGTTGACCTCAAAACTTCAACCTTATGCAAAGAAGACCGTTCTTGGAAATTTAGAGCAACTGGAAACTTCTCTTTATCAGACAGTTATAGAAAATTTAGACGTGTCTTCCTTTGATAACAAACCGGTCATCATCAAAGGATGTTCAAATAAACCAGTGCCCCCGAATGCTTATATATGGGTGGCTGCAAAAATACAGACCGTAGCCAAAAGCATTATGTACGGTGAAGCTTGTTCTTCCGTACCCCTATTTAAAAGGAAATTATAGAGGCTGATTTATTGACAATTCTTACATTTGCCCTCTTAAACCATTAATTAAAAACTTATGAACATGAAAAATTCAGTACTCTTAATTGTTGCTTTATTAGCAGTTTCGATAAGCAAAGCACAGACCGTTGATGAATTGAAAGCCGCCCAGGCTTTGAAAAAAGATTCGGTAGCAGCTATCCAAGGCAGGGTAGATGCCATACAAGGTCAAATTGATGCCCTTCCAGGTTGGAAAAAGGGTCTTTTTGGAACAATCGGCGCTAATCTTTCCGGATCTAAAAATTGGTATTCTCAAGGTATTCCGAACAACTCGTCAGGTAACATCGGAATCGGTGTAAACGGGTTTGCAAATTTAAACCAAGACAAGTATTTCTGGAGAAACGCCTTGAATGTCAACCTACAGTGGGTAAAAATAGATAATAAAGATATACCTACCGATAATGATAGTTTCAATGCCACTACCGATGTATTGAACATAAGTTCGTTATACGGGTATAAGCTAAGCAGTAAGTTCGCGATTTCTGCCTTAGCGGAATACCGTACATCGGTGATCAACAACTTTAATGATCCCGGATACCTAGATGCGGGTATCGGCGCCACCTGGACACCGGTAAAGGATATGGTAGTGGTCATTCATCCACTGAACTATAACTTTGTATTTGCCGAGAACGATGCGGTTTTTGAGTCATCTACAGGGGCCAAGATCGTTGTTGACTATACAAGACAAATTTCTTCGGTAAACTTTAAGACCAACTTCTCTACCTTTCAGAGCTATAAGAGCGGCGATTTGTCGAACTGGACATGGATCAACTCTTTTGGGTATACACTATGGAAAGGCATTGGTGTAGGTTTTGAATTCGGATTAAGAGATAACAAGCAAGAAGGCTTGGCCAATCTGCAGGCAACTACCCCAACCGCAACTTTTGCAGATTTAGATAATAAGGTACAAAGTTATTATTTGTTCGGTTTGAACTACTCTTTATAGGTCACTTTACAAACCTAAAAAAAAATGCCCTCCAGTCATGAGGGCATTTTTACTTAAGTAGGATTCGTTACATTTGGTTGTCAATCGTTAAATGATACTATCAAATTAAGTCGTAAACCAAATACTAATAATTTTCGGTTAAGTTCTGTTTTATTTGGGAAAACACAAATCTCAAATACAAGACGAATGTAGTGGTGAAGACCTAACTGGCTAAATTTTTGTTGTGAAGGGTCGCATTATTGTTGTGAGATGCGTTAAAATGACTGCTTAGATCGACGAAATACACTTTTGTCGGGGATAAGATGCTGAAATCAAATAAGAACAAACAAAAAATGCCTTGACATTGGTCAGGGCATTTTTTTGTTAAGTAGGTTTATCGTAAAATTCGAGTTCCGATTTAATTCGGCATTTTTTAGGTTAAGTTTTGTTTTGGGGAAAACAAGACTTTAGGTTAAGTTCAAAGTGTGATTTGGGGTTACACTAACACTTAATTACAATGTAAAGATACTGTAGGGCCGGGGGTTTTCGAAATTATTGTTGTGAACCTAATGGATAATGTTGTGTGTCGGACGAACGGTTAAGAATAGTCGCTGAAAAGAGGCCCTAATGTCTCTGGCAGGCTTTAAAAGTTTGACCAGGCAAAACTCGAAACAAAAAAACCCTCTATGTTGAGGGCTTTTGATCGAGTAGGTTTGGGTTAATTTGGTTTGGAATTTTGTAAGCTCCGTAGGTCAAGTTCTGGATTTGGGCGAAACAAAACTTTTAATATTCGGTCAAGTTCAAGATCTGATTTGGGGTCATAACTATCACTTAATTACAATGTAAACTTACATCGGATTTACCAGGTTCCTAAATTATTGTTGTGAAGCAAGGCTGAAATGTTGTGAAAAATATAAGCGGTTCAATTTCTTCGATGAACGGTACCGAACCAATTGATTTTAAGTGGTAAAGTTGCGATATTTAAGGTTTTACCGCGGTGGTTTATAAATTACACCTGGTTCATAGCTTCGCGCTAAAATATAACCCCTACTTCTCCGGCTTAATACATAGGCTGTCTTTTATCTATGCATCAATATTGATCTAAATGCTCAGGGTAAAGAAAGTTATTGTATGGGAAACGGGTCACATGAATATCGCGTACCTCATCATATACGCGTTTTCGAAACTCTTCAAGGTTTTCTTTGTTCAAGGCCGATATGAAAAGTGCACGGTCACCTACTTTTTCCATCCATGTTTTTTTCCATTCTTCAATGGTAAAATGTTTCGCTGTTTTTTCAGTGATCAAATCGTCGTCATCGATGGTCTCATTTTCATATTGGTCGATTTTATTGAAGACCATAATTGTTTTTTTATTCGAACTTTTGATCTCGGTCAATATTTTGTTGACAGAATCTATCTGTTCTTCAAACTGTGGGTGCGAAATATCAACGATATGCAACAACAGATCGGCTTCGCGTACCTCATCAAGTGTGCTTTTAAAGCTTTCTACCAACTGCGTGGGCAGTTTTCGAATAAAGCCTACCGTGTCACTCAACAAAAACGGAAGATTTCCAATAACCACTTTCCTAACGGTGGTATCTAAAGTTGCAAAGAGTTTATTTTCGGCAAAGACCTCGCTTTTGCTGATCACGTTCATCAACGTTGATTTGCCTACATTGGTGTAGCCTACTAGTGCAACACGCACCAAAGCACCACGGTTGCCCCGTTGGGTCTCCATCTGGCGGTCTATCTTGAGTAGTTTCTTTTTCAGCAAAGCGATGCGGTCACGAACGATACGCCTATCCGTTTCTATTTCGGTCTCTCCGGGGCCACGCATTCCTATGCCCCCTTTTTGACGTTCAAGGTGCGTCCATAATCCGGTTAGTCTGGGTAACAGAAATTCGTACTGTGCCAATTCTACTTGGGTTCTTGAATAGCTCGTTTGTGCACGCTGTGCGAAAATATCGAGTATCAAACTGGTACGGTCTAAAATTTTGCATCGAAATTGCTTTTCGATATTTCGCTGCTGTGCAGGGGTAAGTTCATCATCGAAAACAACGGCCCCAATATCATTCTCGGTGATATAGGCCTCAATTTCTTCCATTTTCCCACTACCGATCAATGTTCTTGCATTGGGCAGGTCAACTTTCTGTACAAAACGTTTGTACACCTCTCCGCCAGCTGTATAGGTCAAAAATTCAAGTTCGTCTAGGTATTCGCGAACTTTATTCTCGTTCTGTTCTCTATTGATGACCCCTATCAATACTACTTTCTCGTATGTGAAGTCTTTTTTCTCTAGCATATAGCCTTCTTAAAGTGCAAATTTAAACAATAACGAACTAGCTATTTTCGTAAATTTAGCTCCCCATTTAGAAATACCCCTATGTTTTCGTTATTAAATAAAAAGAAAAAGGGCGAGCTCTTGTACTCGATTGGTTTCTATAATCTAGAAAACCTTTTCGACACTGAACATAATCTGGATACGTTGGATGATGACTTTACTCCGGAAGGGGTAAAAAAGTGGTCTACGAAACGGTATCAAAGAAAGCTATACAAACTTGCGAAGACTATATCTGAACTAGGTAAAGATACCACGGCGAACGTTCCTGTACTGATGGGTGTTGCTGAGGTTGAAAATGAGGTTGTGGTGCGGGATCTTATTTCTGAACAGCCTTTGCGAAATGTAAATTATGGGATTGTTCATTATGACTCCCCCGATGAACGTGGAATCGATACGGCGTTGATCTACCATAAAGACCATTTTGAAGTACTCTATTCTGAACCTATTACCGTTATGGTTTTTGAAGAGGATGGAAAACGTGACAAAACACGTGATATACTTTATGTTAAGGGAAAATTGAATGAAGAAGTAGTGCACGTATTTGTAAACCATTGGCCCTCTCGGCGCGATGGACCTGAAGAAACTAGTTTTAAACGTGTCAAGGCCGCTGAAACCCTTTGTGAGTTTATGGCCGGTATCGAGATGGCTGAAGAAAACCCGAACTACATCATCATGGGTGATTTCAATGACGGACCCGATGCTGAAAGTATCAAGAAATTGATGCAGTCTGACAAGTTGTACAACCCCATGGAAAAATTATTGAATCCTTACAGGGGAAGTGCCAACTACAAAAGAACCTGGATGCTGTTCGACCAGATCATGGTGTCTCATAATTTTTTTAATTATGAAAAGGGAACCCACAGTTTTGCACATGCCAATATTTTTGATAAAAGTTATCTAACGGAGCTCAAAGGTAAATACAAAGGAACCCCTTACCGTACCTATTCTGGTGATCAATACGTTGGCGGGTACAGTGACCATTTTCCGGTGTATATTCAGTTGAAGTTCAATCTTTAGAGTAGTATTTTCTTTATTTCATCATCAACCAATAATGGGTCATTGCGTAGGCGCAGAAAAACCTGTGCCGTGGTCACAACATCCAACTCACAATATGTAATGATCCGGTCAAGGTCGTTTTCTTCATAGTATACCTTGCGCACCATGCTACCGTCAATATCTTGTTTGGGTGATGGAATGCCCAGAATGTTCGCCAACAGTTTTAAAGATGTAAAGTGTTTGTAATCTCCGAATTTCCATAGTTCCATAGTATCCAAATGAGGAATTTCCCAAGGTTTTTTACCAAAAAGGTTCAGCTTATGGGGCAGCTCTATGCCGTGAATGATCATTCGTCTTGCGATATAGGGAAAATCGAATTCCTTGCCGTTATGGCCGCAGAGCAAGTGCTTGGCCTGGCTGAACTGAGTGATCAAAAGGTTCTTGAACTCCTTTAACAGCTTGTTTTCATCCCCATGAAAGGTGGTGGTT
>JBHJNU010000059.1:0-22126 GCA_050330515.1 Flavobacteriaceae bacterium
CTTTGGATCATTGACGACTTGACCGTACTCCACCAATTGGACAGCCCTAAAAAAAGTATGGTTTCCATCCTATACAAACCAAAAGATTCTTATCGCACAAAGGGAAGGGCCGCCAAGGAACCTAGCAAAACCGAGGGCATGAACCATCCAAACGGGGTGGTTTCTCATTTCTACCTTAAGGATCTGACCGAAAAGGACAGTGTTAGGTTGACCTACACAAATAGTGCGGGTGATACCTTGGCCTCTTACAGCAATGCTTCGAAAGACAAGGACAAAAAGTTGAAGGTTAAAAAAGGAGGCAATACCCATGTATGGGATACACGGGGCAAGGGGGCGAAATTACTCGATGGCATGATTCTTTGGTGGGCTAATTTAAACGGGGCCAAGGCGGTTCCCGGAGAGTATAAGGTTCATTTAAATGTCAACGGCACCACTACTTCAGAAACCTTTAAAATTTTGCCCGACCCGCGGGCCGAAGTTTCTGTGGCCGATATGCAAAAACAGTATGACTTTATATCCGATGTGAACACCACAATCGAAAAAGCGCATAATTCGATCAAGAACATCCGTAAAATTAATGGGCAATTAGATGCATTTACAAAGCAGTATAAAGGCAATCCGCAAACGAAGGCGCTGGTAGAAAAAGCCAAAACAATGAAGGAAAAGTTCGGAGAGGTTGAAAAAGCGCTTTACCAAACGAAAAATCGAAGTGGACAAGATCCGTTGAACTTCCCTATTCGGTTGAACAACAAATTAGGGCATTTGAACAGTTTGGTGGCCCTAGATGATTTTCCCCCCACCGAGCAGGATATCGCAGTTAAAAATGAATTGACAGCTCAGATAGAAGCACAATTGAAAACTTTTGACAATTTGATAAACACAGAGATCGGGACTTTTAATGAGGAATTTAACAACCTGAAATTGAAATATTTATCAGTAGGGGAATAGGGGCTAAAGCTTTTGCGGCAGAGCATCTTGATACCTTTTGGCTAAACGGGCAAAGTGTCTGAGACCAATAGTTTAAATAGATTTAAATAGTACTTACAATTAAAATTGAATTGACGAAACCGAAGAAAAAATGAAAAAAATAGTTGTCCTTTTGATGGCCTTGGCCACTACTACAGCTTTTTCACAAAGTGCAGAAGAGTATTTCAAACCGCTCAAATACCGTAACATAGGGCCCTTTCGAGGTGGTCGTTCGGTCACCGCTACCGGGGTGGCAGGTGATAACCTGACCTATTATATGGGTACAACTGGCGGTGGCCTTTGGAAAACTTCTGATGGAGGGCAGCATTGGAACAATGTTTCGGACGGATTTTTCGAAATGGGCTCAGTTGGTGCGGTTGCCGTATCTTCTTCCGATCCTAACGTGGTCTACTGCGGTATGGGAGAGCATGCCCCTAGAGGGGTCATGGCTTCTTATGGCGACGGGGTGTACAAATCTACGGATGCAGGAAATACCTGGAAGAAAATCGGATTGGAGAAAACGCAACATATTTCGCGTATTATTATCCATCCTAAAAATCCCGATATCGTTTATGTAGCTGCGCAGGGCGCCCTATATGGCCCATCAGAGGATCGCGGGGTTTACAAATCGTTGGATGGAGGGGTTACGTGGAGGAAAATGTTGTACAAGAATGATCTGAGTGGGGCTGTCGAGCTTTCTATGGACGCCAATGCCCCCGATATCCTATATGCGGCGTTGTGGCATCATAAACGAGAGCCCAACATTATGATCAGTGGCGGCGAGGGTAGCGGACTCTATAAATCAATGGATGCCGGCGAGACCTGGACGGAATTGACCGAGGGTCTTCCTGCAGAAAAGGGAAAAATGGCGATTTCAGTAAGCGGCGCCAACTCCAACAAGGTCTATGCCCTTATTGAAAGTGATAGTAACCAAGATAAAGGAGGGCTTTTCGTATCTGAAGATGCCGGAAAAACATGGGGTATGGTCAGTGGCGATAATCGTTTGGTACAGCGCGCCTGGTATTACATCGAAGTATTCGCAGACCCCAATAATGAGAATGTGGTGTATGTGATGAGCGCCCCGTTTTTAAGATCTATTGATGGGGGTAAAACTTGGGAAGACCTGAGCGTGGCACATGGTGATTACCATGACCTATGGATCAACCCCGATGATTCGAATAATATGGTTTTGGCCGATGATGGGGGGGCATCCATCAGTTTTGACTTCGGTAAGAATTGGTCATCTCAAGATATTATGCCCACTGCCCAATTTTATCGGATCAATACGGATAATCTTTTTCCGTATAATATCTATGCCGGGCAACAAGATAACACATCCGTTAAAATTGCCAGCTTATCACTTGGCAGCAGTGGAATTTCTGAACGTGATTGGAGTGATTCGGCAGGTGGCGAAAGTGCATTTTTGGCATTCGACCCTGATAATCCGAGATATGTAATGGGTGGAAGTTATTTAGGAACGATTGAAGTATTGGATGTTGAATCAAAGGGATCGACCCAAGTAATGGCGGCGCCCATACAATATTTAGGGCGTGAAGCCCGTAATATGAGATACCTCTATAATTGGAACGCCCCGATCATTAAGTCAATACATGAACCCAATACCTTTTACCACTGTGCGCAATTGGTGCTTCGTACCCGTGATATGGGTATTACCTGGGAGGAAGTTTCTCCTGATTTGACCCGTAATATCGACGCTAAGCAAGGTAATGGTGGAGGCCCTTATACCAATGAGGCCGTAGGGGCGGAAAATTATGGCACGATCGCCTATATGATCGAATCGCCACATGAAAAGGGCGTTTTTTATACGGGCAGTGATGATGGCCTGGTTCATATTAGTCGTGATAACGGCGAAAGCTGGCAGAATATAACGCCCAAGAATTTAGGGGAAACCTTGGTCAATGCGATCGAGGTATCGCCCCATGATCCTGCAACGGTTTATATTGCTACAACCAAGTATAAGTTCAATGACCATACCCCGGCTTTGTTTAAATCTTCAGATTATGGTAAGACATGGGTAAACATCAGTGCCGGAATTCCTTACGGTTCATATACCCGTGTCGTGCGCGAAGACCAAAACCGAAAAGACCTCCTATTTGCGGGTACCGAGAAAGGGGTATATATTTCGTGGGATGGCGGAAAATTATGGAGTTCCTTTCAACTGAACCTCCCGAAAGCACCAATAACCGATTTGAAAGTACATCAGGGTAATTTGATCGTGGCTACCTCTGGAAGGTCATTTTGGATTTTGGACGATCTTGCCTCTATTGCCCAGTACGATCCGGCAAAAAAAGGAGTTCAATTGTACGCGCCCGCCCTGACGCATAATGGCTCTTGGCGAAGCCCCATGTCAGGAAATATAGATAATTTTGATGGCCTAGGCGAATTCGACGGAGTCAACCCGGCCAATGGAATGGTAATCTACTACCAATTACCCAAGGGTTTGGATTCAACCGAGATTTCAATGAGTATCATGGATGCCAATGGAAGGGTTGTACGTAGTTTTTCTTCGGAAAAAGATAAAAAATACAGACCGCACAATGGTGGTGGACCGCCACCTGCACCAACACTTTCAAAAAAAGCGGGCCTTAACAGGTTCGTTTGGGATATGAAGACCCCTTTGTTGCCAGGTATCCCAGGGGTTTATATGGAGGCAGGCTTTAGAGGCCATATGGTACCACCTGCGGTATATACCGTTGCGTTGAGTGCAGATGGTACTACAAAAACCACTGAGGCTACTATTGCAGCGATTCCCCAATATGAAACCAAAGAGGGTCAGTATGAAGAATACCATGAGTTCATGAACCAACTGGAGCAGAACCTGACCACAATGCATCACAAGGTCAATGCGCTTTACGAGGTTCAAGGGCAATTGAAAAGCGTTTTGGAGATCCTTAAAGACGAGGCGTTAAAATCGGAGGGGAAAGCCTTGCTAGAGCAATTGGATATGTGGGATAAAGATATGGTACAGCGTAAATCGCAGGCCTATGATGATGTAGAGAACTTTCCGAACAAGTTCACGGCCGAATATTTGTTCTTGATCGATGCGACAAATAGCAGTATCCCAAGAGTAAACAAGTCGTCTCGCGATAGAAAGGCCGAGCTCGACGCGCAATGGAAAACTTTGGAAAGCAGAGCCGATCTCTTGACAAGAACTACTATTCCTGCGTTCAATAAAAAACTGTGGGATGCCGGTATTGGAGCGATTCGTTTATAACGGTTACTAAGAAAAATATAGGTAAGAACTGTTGGCGTGTTAATCTCGATGGTGCTTACCCCAAAAGAAAACTGAAAACGAAGTATGTCCGACTATTACGGCTATATAAAGTCCTTGCATCTGATTTTCGTGGTAACATGGTTCGCGGGTCTATTTTACGTGCCGCGTTTGTTCATAAATCAAATTGAGGCTTCGAAAAGACCGGCGCCAGAAAAAGAGATATTGACCAAAGAGTTCAAATTGATGACCAAACGTCTTTGGTTCATTATAACATGGCCCTCGGCGATTTTGTGTATTCTGTTCGCAATTTGGTTACTTGCTCTTGTGCCAGGATTTCTTCAGCAACCGTGGATGCACATAAAACTAGGTTTCGTTGGTCTATTGATCATTTATCATTTGAAGAATCACCAGATGTTCAGGCAGCTTCAGCGTGACGAAATTAAGTACACTTCCAACTTCATGCGTATTTGGAACGAGGGAGCAACACTGATACTATTTGCCATTGTATTTCTGGTGATTCTTAAAAGTACCATCAATTGGATTTTCGGCGTAGTTGGTATCATTGTTTTGGGAATACTATTGATGTTGGGTATTCGACTTTACAAACGCATTCGAAACAATAACCCCGAGGCGTAGTCAATACGTAGTTTTCAGATCTGGTTGACACTCGTTTTGGGGCTTTAATTCCTGCTGCGGGTGCCACGCCTTTTTCAAGTATTTCATTAAAAGTTGAAAGCAAACCTTTGTGCCCTTGAAACCTAATTGGGTCTGCAGGGTATTTCTTCGAAGCCTTTCTAACCGCCTGCTGCAACTGCCAAGTGCCTACTTTTTTTGGACTGATTATTGCTATCTTTGAGAGGTAAAAGCTGAAACCTCTTGTTTAAAGAACTATCCCTTAGATCGCGCATCTTCGTTGCCATGATTCTCTTGGTGCTGATCTCATCAATTTTGATCGCGGGCATCACCGTATATCAATATCGGGAGCAAACACGTGACTACCATCAAGATCGTCTTGAGCGCAAAGAAGAACAGATCAAGCAGAGCATTAACTATACCCTTAAAAAGACCACGTATCCAGCAGAAGCGGAAAATTTGGGATTGATCTTTAAGGATGAAATTTATGAGATTGCAGATGTACAGAACGTTAATTTCAATATTTACGACCTTGAAGGGGAGCTCATTAAAAGTTCAAGACCTAAGTTCGAGCGTGATTCTATTTCCAATTGCCTTGATCCCGAGGTATTGAATAATTTGGAGTCCACAGTCGATAAGCGCTATGTGGAGAATAATTCGGCTGCGGGAGATAAGTATCAGGCGTCATATACCTACATACTAAATCCTAAATTCAAGCCTATCGGCATCTTGAATTTACCTTATTTTGAAGACAACTCCTTTAACGATATGGAACTTCGCGAGTTTTTGATGCGATTGGGCGGAGTTTATATAGTGATGCTGTTATTGGCCATTGGTCTTGCTTACTTTATATCGAAGTACATCACTAGGTCATTGCAAAGCATTTCCGATATGATGAACAATACAGATCTGACCAAACGAAACGAGAAAATAATCATTCAGAATCCGAGTGATGAAATCGCAAAACTGGTAGATTCTTATAACGTCATGATTGATGAACTGGAGGCAAGCGCCTTAAAATTGGCACGTAGTGAACGGGAACAGGCCTGGCGCGAAATGGCAAAACAAGTGGCCCACGAAATTAAGAATCCCTTGACCCCTATGCGTTTAAGTGTGCAGAGTTTTGAGCGTAGGTTCGACCCTCAAGACCCTGACATTCAAAAGAAAGTTGCCGAATATTCGAAGACCCTTATTCAGCAGATCGATACCATGAGCAATATAGCCAGTGCATTCTCCAATTTTGCCGAAATGCCTGCCCAACAGAATGAAACCTTGAACGTGGTGAACATTGTCAAGTTGGCACTTGATATTTTCACAGAAAAATACATCCATTTCATTGCCGATGACGAAGAGATTGTTGCCAAGCTTGACCGCACCCAATTAATCAGGGTTGTAACCAATTTGATCAAAAATGCCATTCAAGCTGTGCCTGAGGTAATTTCACCTCGAATTCTAGTATCGGTTTCATCCGAAGGCGAATTTGTCAAGATTTCAGTGGCGGATAACGGGGTTGGTATCCAAGATGAATTTAGAGAAAAGATTTTCGAACCAAAGTTCACTACCAAATCTAGTGGCATGGGCCTTGGTCTCGGAATGGTCAAGAACATTGTGGAAACCTATAAGGGAAGTATCGACTATACCTCGCAGATAGGCAAGGGAACAGTTTTTACCGTTCGTTTTCCAAAAGAACAAGCGCCTAAATAAGGCTTATGATGTCATCCATCAAGTTTTACATAGTAGATGTCTTCGCCCAAGAAAAATATTCGGGCAACCAACTTGCGGTGTTCGTAGATTTGGAACAATTACTCACGGCAGAAGAAATGCTTCGGATAACCAAGGAAATCAATTTTGCCGAAAGCACCTTTATTCGCTCCAGGGAGGAAGATGGCAGCTTTGGGGTTCGAATCTTCACCACCGAATATGAAGTGCCCTTTGCAGGACACCCTACCTTGGGCACAGCGTATATTTTAGCAAAACATTTGCTAGGGCAACCTAAAGAAGAACTTGTTTTAAGACTCAAGAAAGGTGATATTCATGTTCGGATAGAGTGTCCGGATCAACTAGAAAAAAGTCGGTTTACCATGCAACAGGCACAACCTGATTTTGGTAACACCTACACCGTGACCGATGTTGCCCTGGCACTGGATCTTTCCACAGAGGCTTTAGATGCTACCATGCCCCTTCAAGAAGTAAGCACAGGCCTACCCTATCTGATTATTTTTCTTAAAGATTTGAAGACCATCCGGCAGCTGCAATTAAACGATAAAAAACTCGAAGCTTTCCTTTTTGAACATAAGCTTCACAAAACAAATAGCCCCTGTTCGCTTTCTACTTCATTCTTCTTCGTAACCAAAGAAACTGTTGGCGCTGAAAATCACTATCATTCGCGAATGTTCGCACTTGAAGATGGTAAACTTTGTGAAGATGCTGCTACCGGAAGTGCCAACGGCTGTTTGCTGGCATATTTATTGAAATATGAAAATGAAAGCGTGTCTGCCACAGTGGAGCAAGGGTATGAGATGGGAAGAAAGTCTCTTTTGTACCTTAATGGGCAGGTAAGTAACGAACTTTATACCTTAACCGTAGGAGGTCGGGTGTTCTCGATTAGCGAAGGTCTCTGGTCCATTTAATTAAAACAATAATGAACATGAATTTCAACAACATCTTAGTGAACGAAAAAGCAGGCATAGCCACAATTACCATAAATCGCCCCAATAAGTTGAACGCCCTGAACAGCGAAACCATACAAGAACTTCATGAGGCGTTCAAAAAATTGGTAGCTGAAAAGGAAGTAAAGGTAATCCTCTTAACAGGTAGTGGAGAAAAGGCCTTTGTGGCAGGTGCGGATATTTCTGAATTCGCTAATTTCTCCGTAGCGGAAGGGAGAGAATTGGCAGCGCAAGGGCAAGATCTTTTATTTGATTTTATCGAAAATCTTTCAAAACCGGTAATCGCCGCCGTGAACGGTTTTGCTTTGGGAGGTGGTCTCGAACTTGCCATGGCCTGTCATTTTCGTGTGGCAAGCCATAATGCCCGAATGGGGTTGCCCGAAGTTTCCCTGGGCGTGATACCCGGTTATGGCGGCACACAGCGTTTACCACAACTAATAGGTAAAGGCCGGGCGATGGAACTGATCATGACGGCGGGCATGATCGATGTTGACCGCGCACTCGCCTACGGTCTGATTAACCATGTGGTTTCTCAAGAGGAATTACTGGATTTTTGTGAAAAATTGGCAAGTAAGATATCGAATAATTCGTCCGTTGCAGTCGGTTACGCAATAAAAGCGATAAATGCTGGTTTTAAACATGATTGTAACGGATATACTGAAGAAATCAACGCCTTTGGTGAATGTTTTGGAACAGCTGATTTCAAGGAAGGCACTACCGCGTTTTTAGAAAAGCGGAAGGCTAATTTCCCTGGCGAATAATAAGACCCCGAATAAACCTACTTATGAAAACTACAAAAACAATTGTGGCTTGTCTCATTTTGGCGGCCACTGCCCTTGGCAGGGCACAAGATATGCCTGTTGCGTATAATTTGGGAGAGCCCTATGCCGATAGACATAAATTTTCTACCATACTTGCATTGGATAGGTCTAAGACCGGTGAAACAGTTTTAGTCCGCACCTATTATGGGGGTATGCCTTTAAGGGCAAAAGGGCATTTCATAGAAATCTACAACGCCGACCTAACCTTAAAAACGGAGTATAACTACAAGTATGCCGGAGATAATATGATTGATGGTTTTGTAAAAAACGGACAATTGTACTTACTTGAATTGATCTATGATCAAGATGCGGAAGCCTACCGTTACGTAGCGCACCAAAGTCCGTTAGATGATTTTAATTTTACCCCACAGGTTATCTTGGCCATACCGTCAAAAGAGGTAGCGAACCCATTGGCCGTAAACAAATACAATCGAAATTTTGCTGAAGGTTTTAGTACAACTACCCATTTCAATGAAGACAAATCGGCCTTCGCCATAACCGTACATCATAGAATCGGTAATGATGAGAAATACAAGATATTTCTTTTCGGAACAGATTTGAAGCAACAGCTTAAATATGATTTTAGTGATCATATTGCCGAAAAAAACTACGCCTTCGAGAACATCGCTACCTCTAAAGACCTGAAAACGGTTTACCTTATGGGGAAGGCTTTTTTCAAAAAACGCCGTTTTGACGTCAAGGAAAGGCGTTTTCAGTATGAACTCGTTAAGGTTACCGGTTCAGGCCATACAACCCAAGAATTTGCAGACGCCGGTCGATTTCCTGAATCGTTGAAACCCATAGTCTTGAACAATCACATTGCGGCCGTCGGGTTTTATGCCGATCGTAAAGACAATCGCTATAACGGACTTGTTTACTACAGAATGGAGCCAAATACCCTGAACATCGAATCAAGTAAATACAATGCTTTTTCGCAACAATTCATGAACGATAAGTTCGGTAGGGAAGTAGACGCTGAGATCAAGAACCTAGTTTTTAAAGATATTCATATAACTCCTACCAACGATATTGTTTTTAGTGCCGAAGAGTATTTTGTTACCGAAGGCGAGGATTTTGACGGAAATAGCTCAAGAAAGGTAAATCGCTACCACTATAACGACATCATTTGCGCTAAGCTCAATGCCAACGGCGAGATGCTCTGGGCGAGAAATATCAATAAATCTGAGGTTACCCAAGGCGATGAGGCCTACGCTTCATATTCGGCCTACGGAAAAGAGGATGACATGTACTTTTTCATCAATTCTGGCGAAAATCCACAGAGAATCGGAAATGATCGTATACTTTTCAAACAAGGTTATAGTAGAAACCCCAATATGTTCGTGATCAGGGCGAATGCCTCTGGAAACCTGACCTATAAGAAGTTGATCGACGACAAAGAAGTACGGTTGCCCATTATGGTATCAAGACCAATGATCGATACAGTGGCCGATAACCTCGTGTTCTATGCGAAACGCGGTACCAAAAAACAGTTGGTTCGTGTTACTATTGATAAGGTACTTGCAGGGCCTTCAAAGTAGAACATGTTCGATAAATTCGAACAGGTTTGCTTCAACTGCTTGCCGACCACTATAGGTCACCGCTCCACTCACCGTAAAATTGCTTGAGAAAGGTCAACATGAACTGATGGCGTTCTTCCGCTAGTTTTTTACCTGTATCGGTATTCATTTTATCTTTTAGCAATAGTAACTTCTCATAAAAATGGTTGATCGTGGGGGCGGTCGAATTCTTGTACTCCTCTTTGCTCATGCCAAGGTTCGGAAGAATTCCAGGATCATACAAGGCCCTATTTTTAAATCCACCGTAATTGAAGGCACGGGCTATGCCTATGGCCCCGATCGCATCTAACCGATCGGCATCCTGAACTACTTGAAGCTCAATCGAGTTGAAGGTACGCTGACGCTTATTCTCATCGCTAAGACCAGATTTAAACGAAATGTTTTCGATGATCTGCACTACATGGTCTGTGACATCATCTTTGACCTGAATTGATTTTAGAAAATCACTGGCCCATTTTGGCCCTTTTGTCTCATCGCCATGGTGAAATTTCGCATCGGCAATATCATGTAAAAGGGAAGCAAGATCAACTACTAAAGTATCGACTCTTTCTTCTTTTGCGATGCGTTGTGCATTTTTGAATACCCGTTCGATATGAAACCAATCATGACCTCCTTCGGCACCTTGAAGTGTTTTTTTTACATAGGCACTTGTAACGGCTATAAGTTCGCTGTTTGTCATCTGAACGAGGTTAAAGATGATACTACGGCATTTTCGCAAGCTTCTATTACCGCATCAAGGTCGGTACTTATCTCAATGGGCTTGTGAACCGTAAAGGTGATATGGTTTCCGATTCCGTTCGGAAATTTCCCCCACTTCAGCATTTTCCAAGAGTTGTTGATGCTGATCGGAACCACGAGTGCCGAAGGGGCATGTTTCAGTAGAAGTTTAAGGCCGGTTGTTTTGAATGGTTTGGGGTGGCCATCGCGACTGCGGGTTCCTTCGGGGAAGATTACCGCACTTCTTTTATACCGTTCGATATATTGGCCCAATTTAATGATTTCGCCGAAGGCCTGCTTGCTGTCTTTCCTGTCTATTAAGACCGAACCGCCATGTCTTAGGTTATAGGATACACTGGGAATACCATGGCCCAATTCTTTTTTACTTACAAATTTAGGATGGTGCTTTCTTAGGAACCAGATGATCGGCGGAATGTCGTGCATGCTCTGATGATTGGGCACAATGATCAAAGGTCGGCCAGTAGGAATGTCATTCGGATTATCAAAGGAATATGTGGTGCCTAACAAATGGGTAGATCGCAGCAGGCAAAGGTTCAGCAGGGCAACACTGGCGCGATGGGCATTATAACCGAGTACATTGTAACAGAACCACTGAATTGGGTGGAAAACTAGCAACAACAGCCCAAATACGAGCATGTATACGAACGTTAGTGGATAGGCTAAAAGTTTCTGCATCGTACAAAAATAAAAAACCGTCCGCTTGTTAGCAGACGGTTTTGATATTATTTAAGCCACTTCCTATAAAACGGCCAACGTAGAGTTAACAAAACTCATCGAACGCAGCCATTAAATTCTGTGCGATCATTTCAGCAGGTCTACCCTCAATGTGATGGCGTTCGATCATATGCACTAATTCACCGTCTTTGAACAATGCCATGCTTGGCGAAGATGGCGGAAAAGGAATCATTAAATTTCTTGCGGCATCAACTGCCTCGATATCAACACCGGCAAAAACGGTAACGGCATGGTCTGGTTTTTTTGCGTTATGCAAGCTCATTTTAGCCGCAGGCCGCGCATTGGCAGCTGCACAACCGCAAACGGAGTTCACAACAACCAAGGTAGTGCCTTCTTGGTTGATCGCGTTTTCAACTGCTTCTGCGGTATATAACTCTTCAAATCCGGCCTTGGCGAGATCGTCTCTCATCGGCTTTACTAATTCTGCAGGGTACATAGTATTTTTTTTAAAATTAAAACTCGTATCAAAGATACTGCTTTTGTCGAATTTTTTCGTAACACCTAACTTTTCCTTCCAGTTGATTGAAGTTACCTCTTGTAAGGTAGTTTTACGGTGCCTATCTTTGGAAAAAAGCGAAACGGAGTATGGTAAAGTGGATTGCCGCCTTGATAGGGTACTATATTTTCAGATTTCCAGGAGCGATAGCGGGATTTCTTTTAGGAAGTTTTATCGATAATCAATATAGTAATGGCAGTAACACTGGCCAAGATGTTCTCAAAGATTTAACTCGGCAAAAGGTTTCTCCGGCCGATTTTGAGCTTAATCTACTTTCTTTATGCTCCATTGTTATCAAGGCAGATGGTACGGTGAACCAAAACGAGATGGATTATGTGCGCCAATATTTCGTTAGTACCTATGGAAAGGACAAGGCCAACGCCATTTTTAGAACCTTCAATGAGATCAATAAGAACAGGGAGATTTCGGCCCAGCGTATATGTGCTTTCTTAATTCAACGAACTCGGTACGAGGTTCGCCTACAATTGCTACATTTTCTCTTTGGTATTGCCCAGGCAGATGGGTCGGTCACAGCCCCCGAAATAAATAAAATTCAAGAAATAGCAGGCTATTTAAGGGTCTCGCTAAGAGATTTCGAAAGTATAAAGGCCATGTTCGTAAAAGCGGCGGATACCTCTTACAAGATTTTGGAAATAGAGAAATCGGCCACTGACGACGAGGTTAAAAAAGCATACCGGACCATGGCTAAAAAGTACCATCCCGATAGGGTAAATACGGAGAACGAAGCAATTAAGAAAGGCGCGGAGGAGAAATTCAAAGAGGTTCAGAAGGCGTATGAGACAATTCAGAAGGAAAGGGGACTTTGAAGTTGGCATAGGGCGGGCGCCAATATAATTCAAAGTTCAATGTGCCCTTTGGCCGTGTTCAAGATTCACAATGGCAAACTAAAACAATGAGCATTCAGTAAAATGGCTCGTGTTACCACCAACATCATACTGATGTTGAAAACTTAAAACTATGTAAAATGCAAGATTTCTGGTTCTATATAAAACTAGGTCTCAATCACGTACTCGATTTTGCGGCCTACGACCATATTCTGTTCTTGGCAGCTTTGGCACTTCCTTTTACGTTTAAAAGTTGGAAAAAGGTGCTGCTACTCGCTACCATTTTTACCATTGCCCATTGTTTCTCGCTGTATTTATCGGTATACGGCATTTTGGTCATGGATGTAAGTCTGGTCGAATTTTTGATCCCGGTAACCATTTTTGGTACGGCCTTGTTCAACTTGAACTATCTCAGCGCATCACTGGTGCATAAAAGTATCGTTCTGCATGTTTTCGCCACCGCTTTCTTTGGCTTGATACATGGTTTCGGTTTCAGTAATTACTTTAATATGCTCATGGCCGAAGAGGAAGATAAACTAACACCACTTTTGGGTTTCGCAGCTGGTATAGAATTGGCTCAGGTAATAATTGTTCTTTTGGTTTTGGCGATCTCTTTTATGTTTCAATCTGTTTTAATGGTGAAATCTAAGCCATTTCTGGTCGTTGCCTCCATTTTGATCATCTTGATTACAATACCGATGTTGATTGCTACGTTCCCATGGTAGTGATGTTAAATTTAACCCATTAAGGTTGTAGGAATTTTTGAAAGCGGGTATCTTAGACCCTTGCTATTGCAAGTATATATGAAGAAGACCAAACAAACCAAATATGACAAGGCCTATTTAAGAATGGCTTTGGAATGGGGGAAACTTTCATATTGCGAGCGCAAGAAGGTAGGTGCCATCATTGTAAGGGACCGAATGATTATTTCCGATGGATATAACGGCACACCAACCGGATTTGAGAATGCCTGCGAAGACGAAGAGGGTTATACCAAATGGTATGTTCTGCATGCCGAGGCCAATGCGATCTCTAAAGTGGCTTCTTCAACCCAATCTTGTGAGGGCGCCACCCTGTATATAACGCTTTCTCCCTGCCAACAGTGTAGCAAACTTATACACCAATCAGGTATAAAACGTGTTGTATATCAAATCGCCTATAAAGATGATTCAGGATTGAAGTTTTTAGAAAAGGCCGGTGTTGCTTTAGAGCATCTGCCAGATATAACATCTGACGAAAAATAGCCGCAAAATAATGCCAAGGAAAATCAACTTTATATGGCCCACCGTTCTTGCCGCTGCACTTGCATTGGGGGTGTTTCTTGGTGGGAAGTTGAATTTCAACGACTCGCCCGAAAAGCTTTTCACCACCAATTCAAAAAAGGACAAGCTCAATAGGCTCATCGATTATATCGACTATGAATATGTTGACGAAATCAATACAGATAGTATTGTAGATGTTACCGTTAACAATATTCTAGAAAAATTGGATCCCCATTCGGTCTACATTCCTCAGAGGGAAATGAGCAAAGTATCAGAAAACATGAAGGGCGACTTTGTGGGTATCGGCATTAATTTTTACGCTTATAAAGACACCATTTCAGTAATTCGCACAATCGAGAAAGGCCCCAGCTATTTAAAGGGCATCAAAGCTGGCGACCGTATCTTAATGGCCAATAAGGATACTTTGTTCGGTCGCAGTTTGCCTAGTGACGATATTGTTGACAAACTTAAAGGGGAAAAGGGAACTTTGGTCAACCTCTTGGTTTATCGTAAGTCTGAGGATAGAACTTTCAATGTTGATATTAAGCGTGATGTTGTTCCCATCAAAAGTGTAGAGGCCTACTACATGTTGACCACCACTATGGGCTATATCAAAGTGAACCGTTTCGCGGAGACAACGTTCAAGGAATTCAAGGCGGCATTGAAAGCCCTGCAAAGGCAAGGCGCCGAAAAGCTGACATTGGATTTAAGGGATAACCCAGGGGGATATCTTGGCATTGCGGAACAAATGGCGGATGAATTTTTGAAGGACGGGAAGCTGATTCTCTTTACAAAGAATAAAAAAGGCAAGGTGAACAAGGTTTTTGCCACCAAGGAAGGTGATTTCGAAGATAAACCCATATATGTACTTATCAATGAACGCTCAGCTTCGGCCAGTGAAATTATTGCGGGGGCTTTGCAAGATAACGATATAGGCACCATTGTAGGGCGCAGGTCCTTTGGAAAAGGATTGGTACAGCGTGAAATGGAACTGGGTGACGGGTCTGCTGTACGATTGACCGTTTCACGGTACTACACCCCAACAGGTCGCAGTATTCAAAGAACCTATGAAAACGGAAACAAGGATTATTACCAAAAATTTGCAGAACGTTTTAATAATGGCGAATTGATCTCTGTAGATAGCATCAAAGTAGCCGATTCATTAAGGTTCAAGACACCAAAAGGAAAAGTTGTCTATGGCGGTGGGGGAATCATTCCCGATGTTTTCGTGCCAATAGGCAGCAATGAAGAAGAAGCGGTTGAAAGTATGGACAGTTATGGTTGGATATCCTACTTTGTTTTCGAACATTTAGATGATGATAGAAGGCGTTATGACGATTATGGTGAGGCTGAATTTGTAAGGGATTTCACCGTTGATGACGTGTTGTTCGAAAAGTTCATCGATTATTTGATGGCGCGAAGATTAAAAATGAATTTCTATGATTATGAAGAAAGTATCAAATTGTACTTGAAGGCTGCCTTGGCAGAGCAGCTCTTCGGACCTAACGTACATGCTAAAATAAAGAGTAGTGCAGATGCCATGTTGCAAAGGGTTCTAGAACTTGACGCCCCAAAATTAAAGCAAGATGAGACCTCAGAAATAGAGACCAGTAATTAATTCTGGTCTATTTTATCCTTGATTTTTCTTGAGGTTATGAATATCAATAGAAGTGCAATAGCGCACAGAGAGGCAATTATACCGATTAAAGCAATTACGCTATTTCCTTCTAACGGATTTTGAAAATCAACCAAAGTTGCATTATAGGCAATCAATGCTATTGCCAAAACCAGTAGAATTATGGTAAACGACTTGTTCATAGTATTTGTTGATTAGTGGAACACTGATATTTAGTTTAAGAAAATTTCATGTTTTAGGGTCATCAAAACACAAAACGTACGCAGAATTAGGGTTCTAGCTTCAAAAACCGGTGAAAAGCTCGTGAATGTTGCTAGAAAACAGTTTTACGGCGATGGCCAACAGAATAACACCAAAAACTTTGCGAATTACATTGAGGCCATTCTTGCCCAACACTTTTTCTATTTTGCGCGATGATTTCAACACCAGGTAAACAAAGATAATATTTATGACAATGGCTACGATAATGTTCTCAACGTAATATTCAGAACGTAAAGAAAGCAGGGTAGTAATGGTACCGGCACCCGCAATCAATGGAAACGCTATAGGAACGATAGATGCGGTTTCAGGTTCGTCGTCGCGATAGAGCGATATGCCCAGGATCATCTCTATTGCCAAAAAAAAGATGACGAGGGCACCTGCAACCGCAAATGAGTTGACATCAATACCTATCAACTTTAATATTTTCTCCCCCACGAACAAAAATGCGATCATGATAACGGCTGACACTATCGATGCTTTTTCCGATTCAATATGGCCTACTTTGTTTCTTAGACTAATGATAATAGGGATGCTTCCTAAAATATCTATGACCGCAAAAAGTACCATGCTTGCCGTAGCGATTTCCCGCAGGTTAAAATTGAGATGAAGTGCCATCAGGAATAATTTTCGGCAAATTTACGCTTATTCAGGGCGATTTCTTACTTCCATCCATAGAATAAAACATATGTTATTTATTCGTTTAAAGTTATCTTTGAAAGCTAAAGTACTACCATGTTCCAAATAGGTAAGACCATAATATCTGAAGAAATAATCGAGAACGATTTTGTCTGTAATTTGAACGCATGTAAAGGCGCATGCTGTATAGACGGTGACGCCGGAGCGCCCCTTGAAGAAAAGGAGACGGAGATTTTGGTCGACATTTATAGTAGTGTTAAACCATTTTTGCGAAAGGAAGGAATCGCTGCCATTGAAGACCAGGGGGCGTTCATAAGAGGTGAAGATGGCGAATGGGAAACTCCCTTGGTAAACGGCAGTGAGTGTGCCTACGTTATATTTTCTGAGAGCGGAATTACGAAATGTGGCCTTGAAGAGGCCTTCAATAAAGGGGCGACAAAATGGAGAAAGCCGGTTTCGTGCCATTTATATCCTATACGGGTACGGGAATATACAGCGCTTACCGCTGTAAACTATCACAAATGGGAAATCTGCGATCCGGCCTGTTCTTTAGGCGCCGAGCTGAAAGTACCAGTCTATAAATTCGTCAAAGCGGCGTTGATCAGAAAGTTTGGAAAAAAATGGTATGCAGAACTTGAGCAGGTTGCCGAACAGCATATCAAACCGTAGGAATGTGCAGTAAAATTTTAGTTCCTGATGCGACACCGTCAACATAAAGATCGATGATCTCCAAGTTGAACGAGTTTAGATAATCACGTGAAAAATTTGAAAGCCGTTCTTTAGTAATATCAATACCTACTGAATTTCGTTGCAATACCTTACCTTTTTTAATAATGTCTGCCGCTTCGCGACCGATGCCATTGTCGGTAATTGCAATATCGATGAATCCTTCCCTTTCGCCCTTGGTAATATCCAAAACGATGATCTTTTCCCCTTCTTTAGAAGAAAGTCCGTGCCATAGCGCATTTTCTAAAAACGGCTGCAGGATAAGGGATGGAATTTTTACAGTATGGGGGTCGATATCTTCGGCAATATTGGCCTTAAAGTTTATTTCATTGGAAAACCTGATATTCTCAATATTCATATAAAGCTCTACGGTTTCAAGTTCGTCGGCTAGGGCAATTTCCTTTACGGAAGACGATTCTAGTATCTTGCGCACCAGTTTTGAGAATTTGTTAAGGTAGTGGACCGCATTTTTTTGTTCATTGTTAATGATGTACAATTTGATAGAGTTCAATGAGTTGAACAAAAAGTGTGGGTTCATCTGACTACGCAACATGCTTTGCTCTAGCGTCAGCAGCTTTTTTTCATTGGTAAGTTGGTATTGTCTGTAGAGAATATAAAGAATGCCGGCAAGCAGGGCCAATGCGATTGCGCTGATCAGAAGCATGGTTCTATTTTTACGGAGCTCAAGGGTAATGAGCTTATTTTTGGCGGCCAACGCCTCGATTTCTCCGCTCTTTTTTTGAGAATCGTACCTGAAAAGAACGTCATTTACGTAAGCAATGGTACTTTGGTTCAGGATCTCTTCATCAAGCTTTACAGCTTTTTTGTTGTAGAACAGGGCTTTTTTTAAATCGCCGGTTTCTTGATAGAGATCTGATAGCAAATGACTACTTCTAGCAACCTGATCTATCAAATTGAACTTTTCGCCGATACGCTGACCCTCAAGCATGTTTTTTTCTGCAGCCACATAACGTTTCTGCAACAATTGAGCCCACCCCAGGTTCATTAGAACGGGCGAGATAAGAAAGCCGTCACCAAGTTTTTGGGCCCATGTAAGCGTGGGTTCAAGCAGTTGGATCGCTGCTTCCATTTTTCCTTTTTTGAGATATATTTGGGCCATACTGTTGTTACAGATGACGCGGCCCATATCGTTGTTGATTTCTTCATTGTACTCAAGTGAGGTCCTATAATTATCAAAGGCCTTTTCGAGCTCACCCTGTTCTTCAAGGCATTCACCAATGTTCTGGTAGTTAATAGCCATGCCAAGTCCGTTGTCTAGCTCTGTTTCGAGTCTCAAGGACCTTTCAAAATAAGCAATAGCCTCATTGTATTGCTTTAGGGACTGGTACAAGTTTCCAATACTGTTCAAAGAAACATTGATGCCTCGTTTAATACCAATTGATGGGTTTTCAACTGTCTCGGCCAATTCTAGTGCCTTTTGGTTATAATCCATTGCGGCCCGAATAGATGAAGTTCTTCGGTGTACCACACCGATCATGTTGTAACTTGATACCATCAATTCGATATTTTCCGCTTTTTGAGCGATACCCAATGCTGCTTGATGTAACATTAGTGCCTTGGCATATTGTGAAAGATTGCGGTATGTAGTGCCCAACTGATCAAGAGCGAAAGCCTCACCGTCAAGGTATCCTTTGGCAAATGCGGTATTTGCAAAATAACGCATAAGAACGGTATCCCTTTTGAAGGCGTTCAGCACGTTATTAAGTTCGGTATATGTTTTTGGGGCAACTTTGCAAAGACTGTCCGTGGTTTTCTTAAAGGAAGCAGGCACTTCTTGCGATATGATGCAAGAACATACAAAAAGCAATGTTAGCAAAGAAAAAAAGTTCCTTTTTATTGAAAAGGATGGGGTATGAGTAACTGTATGATCATTTTGCTGAGGCATAAAGAATTTACAGCATATCGAGAAAATCAGAT
This sequence comes from Flavobacteriaceae bacterium, assembly GCA_050330515.1. GTDB lineage: Bacteria > Bacteroidota > Bacteroidia > Flavobacteriales > Flavobacteriaceae > Maribacter_C. Next base: position 19,175 of record JBHJNU010000059.1, read on the forward strand.
TTCTTTTGTCGTGATACGGGTATTTTATGGTTGGGCTTTAAGATAACGTAGCCATCGGTTTTGAGAAATTCTTTGATTTTATTTAGGTTGATAATATAGGAGTTATGGATGCGAAAAAAGGCGTTCGCCGGTAATATCTCGTTCACCTCCTTGAGCTTTTTTGTCAGCACAACTTTTTGGCCTTCAACAAGATAAATGGTACTATAGTTGCCATCTGATTCTACATATACAATTTCGTCGCTATCTAAGAACAAAAGCTTACCGTCAGTATTAAATGTAATTTTCTTGTTAATGGAGCTAGAATTGAAACTCAACAATACCTTCTCAAGTCTTTCCGCAGTATAGTGTTTGGCATTGAACTTTTTGATTTTGACTATCGTATCCTTTAAATCATCGGTGTCGATAGGTTTCAGCAGGTAATCTATCGCCTCATTTTTCAGGGCCTTTATCGCATATTGGTTATAGGCCGTAGTGATGACAACTGGGAAATTTTTATTTTTCAACTTCTGAATAAACTGAAAGCCATCCATAGTTGGCATTTCTATATCTAAAAAAAGACAATCCGGGGTATTGTGTTCTAAATGATTCAGCGCTTCGAAGGGGTCTGTAAATGAAGCCGTAACTTCAATTTCATTGCTAAAATTGGTCAGCTCCCAAGTAAGACTTTGAATAGCCTTTATTTCATCGTCAACTACTACCGCTTCAATCATAAATAGGGTTCTTAAATAAAGAAAGTTAATCAAAAATAGTGCGCAGTTTTGGCAATTTTGAAAAAGATGTATAAATGGGTGAAAATGAGGTATGAACGGCACCAAAAAGTACGAAACTAGGTTTTACTACAAAAAAGCGCATATTTTCTTACCCGTATCGCGTCATCGCCTTAGTTTAAGAAGCGTGGCATCTACCTAATTCATGGGCTTTGGTAATTTACACATGATACCTTACCATTTGTACAAATTGATATTTACTCGATAACCTAAGTGTATACTTTAGGTCTCAAATTAAAATGCAGTTTAACTCATTCAAAAAAAGTGTAGAATCCTTTTATCGCTAGATAATCATGAAAAAATGTTTTGTTATGTTAATGCTATTGGTTTTTATCCTTTTGGTCGCGGCGCGTCTAGATAGGGCAACTAAGTTTAATTCAGAAGCAGGGATGTTGGAAAATGGCCAAAGGGAAACCCAAGGTCCAAGTAATGCACTTTCTATACATCTAGGTGAAAATTGAACTGAAATCATTTATCCAAACATTTGAACATCATGATAAAAGCATTTAAAATAACGTTTTGGGTAGTTTTGCCCTTACTACTGATTGCAAGTGTCAGGTGTGGGAAGAGCACTCAACCCGAGCTTTTTTTATCCGAAGAACATAATTTGAGGGCCACAGGTCATTTGAACGAAATATTTAAGGGGGAAATGCAGTTTGAAACTACGTCAGAAGAGGTGGGTAATGGAAACTCGTTCGCTGTATTGAGGTTACGGATGCATCATGAAAGTGAACATCCTGAATATGCAATGGAGTTCTTGATATCTGATAAGAACGACCTTAGCGCGATATCGGAAGGAACTTATGGTATAGCTAAAGATAATTATGGCCTTTTAAGTTATTCCGATGGCTTATTCGGATTCGCAAATATCAAAGTTTTGGGAGAGTTACCATTCTTTGTTCATAACGGGCAAATTACTATAGTTCAATCAGATGCGGATCGAATCAAGGGCTCGATGGACGTGATTATGGAGAACAACGACGGAAAGAAATTTCAGTTGTCAGGCGATTTTATCGCTTCTCATAATTGACATGGAATGACAAAAGGATGCCTTATGTGACGGATAAGCAAATCAACTCTTTAAAAGCGGGGTTTTGAATATAAAAGGAGTACTTTTAAAACACATCGTGAAGTTTGATGATGCTGAACAGAAATTGATATTTCTGATACGAACAATAGTGCGCTAATTTTGAATAATACATACTTTTAGGATGATTTTAAAATAGTTATGAAACTGCCAATCCAATAGGTACGATCCTGGGAAACATATTCGAATAAAGTATGTAAGGTTCTAGTAACTGCCTATCTGATGAAATACTGCTTGCTGGGCACCAGACCAACTTGTTGGTTTTCGGTGATTTGCTCGATTATGGGTTTCGGGGGAACTACCTGAATCAGCACCGTATTGTAGTAAAAATCAATTTTGATACATCGGAGGGATCGTACGGTTTGGCGGTATCATAAACAAGATCTTAACTTTCAAGCAATTAGCCAGAAAATTTTTTTCTGGCCTTTTATGCTGGTTCACCTTTTTTATCTTGTTCGTCTTCAATTGCTTTACTAGAATAGCCAATTTTTGTGGCAAGCAGCTGCGGAAACCTTGTAGTGGCTCAAATAGCAATGATAATTTTGGGGTATTTGTCTATCTCATCAAACAGCATGGGCTATAATTATTACAGGGGTTTTTATAGTTTCAAATCATACACCTTTATTTTACGGTTACCCCGGGCAGCAAGATGATCCACATGGTTGTCAGCGCTTTTTTATGCGTTAAAAGAAGGTTGATGTTTACAGGTTTGCATTGAACCAGATAGTCCGGTCGTGCTTTCCAGTTTCAGTTCTGTTCGAGAAAAGTTCCATTAATACAATGAGGATATCCAAAGGTACAATTGCAATACCGGTTGCATGTTATTTTTCTATCTTGGCCAAAGAAATTACCCTGCTAGATTAGCACTCCCCTGTAAGTTTCCCCCGTATATTTTTATGAAACCGATTGAATTGGTGCTATACCGTTCAACCAGAGCGCCTGCTGTTAAAATTTAAAGCGGTAGACATTACGTAATGCAAAACATCATAAATAATCTAAATACGACTCAAATATGAAAACATCACTAGTTCTAATTGTTGCATTGGCCTTGAACACCGGCTTTTTACTTTCTGAAACCTTAGCAAGTCTGCTACAAGG
>JBHJNU010000060.1:0-15377 GCA_050330515.1 Flavobacteriaceae bacterium
AAATTGATGGGTATTGGCATCTGCACCTTTACCGAAGTGGTCGGTGCAGGACCATCGAAAGACTTTGATATTCTGGGTATTGCCATGTTCGATAGTGCCGAGATTCGGGTGCATCCTACTGGAAAGGCACTGGCACGTTTCGGTACCAAATCTCAGGGTCAAGGTCATGAAACTACGTACGCGCAAATTTTGGCTGAAGAATTGGGAATCCCGTATTCAGACATTGAGATCGATGAAGGCGATACAGATACCGCCCCTTACGGCTTGGGTACCTATGCGAGTAGAAGTACGCCTACCGCTGGTGCGGCGGCAGCAATCGCTGCCCGAAAACTGCGCGATAAAGGCAAGAAAATAGCGGCACATTTGTTAGAAGTAAGTGAAGAGGATATTGAATGGGAAGTCGGTAAGTACTTTGTGAAAGGTGCTCCTGAAAAATCGAAGACAATTCAAGATGTTGCTTTTGCTGCCTATACCAATTTCCCCCAGGGTATGGAACCCGGTTTTGAAGCAACACATTACTATGATCCACCGAATTTAACTTTCCCTAACGGCGCCTACATTTGCGTGGTTGAGGTTGAAGAGGAAACAGGTGCCATCGATGTAAAACGTTTTGTTGCCATTGACGACTGTGGCAACATTATCAACCCTATGATCGTTGAAGGTCAGGTGCATGGCGGATTGACGCAAGGTATTGCACCCGCAATGTACGAAGGTATCGTTTATGACGATGAAGGAAATGTGCTTAACGGAACTTTGATGGATTACCTGGTGCCAACGGCAGTAGAATCTCCACATTGGGAAACTGGTCATACCATTACGCCATCACCCCACCACCCTTTAGGTGCCAAAGGTGTAGCAGAATCACCAACAGTAGGCGCCCCTCCGGCAATTGCGAACGCAATTATCGATGCCTTGTATCCGTTAGGAATTAAACATTTAGATATTCCTATTACCCCTGATAAGGTTTGGGATGCTATTCAAAAGGCGAAAGCCAACGCTTAGAAGAAAACTGTAAAGTTGAAAACACACGCCTCCCTTCCTTCAAAAAAGGGAGTGGGGGTACGTTTTTAATTTAAGACTTCTAGTAACAATAAATACTTTAAAGATTCCCACTTTATATTGAAACGACCTCGGTAAAAGTGAGCGAAGAAAAATAAAATTGAATTTCTATGAAAACACAATTGGATAAATCTTTTGAAGTGCCTCAAAGTACAGAACTGGTTTGGGAGCATTTAATTGACCCTGAAAAAATTATGGACTGTGTACCTGGTGTATCGGTCGATGAGAAAGTGGGCGACAATCATTACAAGGGCAAAGTAGGCATGAAATTCGGACCTATGGGTGTGAAGTATGATGCCGATATTTTTTATAAGGAAATTGATAAGGAGAATCGAAAAATCATTCTAACGGGCGATGGGGTAGATTCTAAGGGTAACGGTAACGCAGAGATGATGATGACCATTAACCTTACCGAACGCGAAGAAGGTGGCGTCAAATTAGATGCCATTATGGATGTGACCGTAAACGGAAAAATTGCCCAATTCGGATCACGGTTGATTACTACCGTATCTAATCAACTGTTTAAACAGTTCGTTTCCAATTTTTCTAAAAAACTGGCCGCAGCGGAAGCCGCAAGAGCATAACAGGCCAGAAATCTAGTAATCACAAAGCTATGCTACCGCCAGCATAGCTTTTCTAAATTAACGCTTTTGAACAAAGAGATTGAAGCGCTTATAAATGATTTTTATGAGCACGATTATATATTGAACGAAGAATTGGCAACCTCCATTTTTCTCCTGAAGAATTTAGAGAAGCCCTTATTGTTGGAAGGAAACCCCGGAGTAGGTAAGACCATGTTGGCCAAAACCTTGGCAGCGCATATGGGAACGAACTTAATTCGTTTACAATGCTATGAAGGCCTTGATGTAAGCACTACAATCTACGAATGGAATTATCAAAAGCAACTACTACATATAAAGCTCTTCGAACAAGAAGATGATAAATTGGCGTTGCAGCGACAGATCTTTGGAATGGACTATGTGCTACAGCGGCCTTTGTTGCAATCCATAAGTGCGGATAAACCTGTAGTACTTTTGATAGATGAAATTGACCGGGCAGATGAAGAATTCGAAGCTTACCTATTAGAATTACTTTCCGATTTCCAGATCAGTATTCCTGAGTTGGGAACGATTCAGGCAAAATCGAAACCCTTGGTCATTTTGACCTCTAATCGAACCCGTGAATTAAGTGATGCCTTGAGAAGGCGCTGTCTGTACCATTGGGTCGATTTTCCTTCAAAAATGGGTGAAATCAATATCATTGCCAAAAAACTTCCAAATATCGATGAGGCCTTGGCAACACAAGTAGTTACTTTTATTCATAATCTAAGAAAGTCTAGCCTGCACAAGCCACCAGGTATCGCCGAGTCGTTGGATTGGGCGAAGACCTTGTTATTGATGAATCAAAAAAATATCACCGACGAAATCGTAAGAACTACCATTGGTAGTGTTCTAAAACATAAAGATGATGTCGAATTTGTGCGGAACAGTACGGTGCAAGAATTTCTGTACCCTATAGATTAATTTCATAGTTCATTTTGCAAGCGGTAGAAAAAACATTCAAAGAACGCCTCATAGACTTTACCATGTATTGTCGTGAACGCCAGTTTATGTTGGGTCCGCAAGAAACACAAGATGCCTTTGCCATTGCCGAGAAGGGGTATGCACTGGATCGTTCACTTTTTCAATACAGCTTAAAGGCAATCTATTGCAAGCGAAAAGAACATTTTGACCGTTTCGATGAAATGTTCCAACGCTTTTGGAGCCGTTATTATGAGGAAACGCTAGAACAACGGCAGAAACAACTGAAACAACTCAAAAAAGAAAAAGATACGGCAACGGTAATCTTTCTCGGAACGGAATTCAAACTGCCAAAGAAGGAAGTACAAGAGCAGGAGGCGAAACAAATGGTGGGGGCCAACGAGAGCATCCGTTTGAGAATGACCGATTTTTCAAAAGTGAACGTTGCCGACAAGGAAAAATTAGAGGAGCTGGCCGAAGAGCTTTTTCATCAAATGAGTATGCGATTTAAACGGCGGTTAGAGCAAGCCAACAAAGGCAGTATCAACATAAGGAATACTATTCGAAAGGGTATTTCAAAAGGAGGCCTGCTGTTAGACCTCTCGCACAAGCGCAAGCGCAAAGAAAAACGCAAAGTAGTTTTTATTCTTGATGTCAGTGGTTCAATGGACACGTATAGCTATTACTTGCTGCGTTATGTAATGGTGTTGAAAAAGTATTTTAAGAGTTTGGAGTTCTTTACCTTTAGTACCACGTTGACCCATGTTACGCCCATGTTGCGGCAGAACAATGAACAAGACGTTTTAAAGCAGATCGGTAAGAATGTGCATTCATGGTCAAGTGGCACCAAGATCGGGGAATCGCTCACTGAGTTTCTTAATGTTTACGGCAGTAAATTCTTAAGCCAAAAACATATTGTGGTGATTTTGAGCGACGGACTTGAAACAGGAAATGTTGCCGTACTAAAAGAAGCCGTGCGCACTATACGCCGTAAGTGCAAGACCTTGGTTTGGTTGAACCCCCTGAAAGGGATGGTAGGGTATCAACCTATTCAAAAAGGGATGGTAAACGTAATGCCACATTTAGATGCGTTCGAATCGGCCCACAACTTGGATAGTCTATTAAAATTAGAAAAATTATTGATGGATGTTTAATGAACTCTCCCTACAAATAGAAAAACATCTTGCCGCTGGCACTGAATTCGCCATTGCGCAGGTCATTGACCGTATCGCCCCCAGTTCGGGTAAGGTTGGCGACAAGGCGCTAATTTTAGCGACCGGCGAACTCATCGGTTGGATCGGTGGCGGCTGCGTTAGGGGGATTGTCATAAAAGAAGCCATAGCGGTAATAAAAACCAAACGCTATAGAAGAGTGCGAATTTCTCCCGAAGGGGGAAGCCGGGAAACGGCGAATTTTAAAGAATATGTTATGAGCTGTCAGAGCAAAGGTACTTTAGAGGTTCTCATAGAACCCGTGATTCCGCAACCTGAACTGATTGTCGTAGGTAAATCGAACATAGCCCGTAAATTGGTGCAAATGGCTTCTGCGGCAGATTTCAAAGTATCTGTTATGGCCACGGATGCCGATGTGCAAATGTTCCCGACGGCCAACTTCGTATCGGATAAAGTAGATTTTAAGGTGTTCAATAATCTGACAAATACCTACATCATTGTCACCACCCAGGGCGAAGACGACGATCTATCGGTCAGGAAGGCGCTACAAACCACAGTAAAATACGTTGGTTTCGTGGCAAGTCAAAAAAAGGCCGAAGATGTCAGAATGTACTTAAAAAATATCGGTATCGCCCCCGACCGTATCGGTCAGTTGAGGAGTCCCGTGGGGCTTGATATCAATGCTAAACTTGCCAGTGAGGTAGCCATAAGTATTCTAGCTGAGGTCATTGACCATTTTAGAAACGGCAACGCGTCTGAGAACATGCCTGTTCATGGTGCCGAAGCCGTTGTTGAGGTAGCTGGCCCTGCCGCTGATAAATTTGCCGAAGATTATTATATCAATCCCGTTTGTCAAGTGCCGGTTTCTAAAAAGAACCCGAAGCATATTGTAGAATACCAAGGCGAAAAAGTGTATTTCTGTTGTGACGGATGTAAGGTGAGTTTCGAGAGAAATCCAGGGCAGTACATTAAGGCGTAACACCAATTGAACCGGTTTGTCAGGACTTGATGATATTAATTTAAAATCAATTTCCTACGACCTGATCTTGGGCATGCCCTGAACTCCAAAATCAAATTTTAAGGATACTTATTTTTGGCGGACTAACTGCCGTGTGCTGTCAGGTGTCCTATTTCAAAAACTTAGTTTTGACTGGGGTTCAACACATTTTTGCAGGTTGGCGACGCATATTAAACTGTAGCACCTCAAATGTTCCGATCTCCTTTTAATTGCAGGCGCACTTACCAAAGGAAACAAAAAATCGTTTATGAAGAACACGAAAATCAACAGCTCCAAGATCGATAATCGAAGTTTTGTAAAAGACGGCGATTAAAGGTTATTCATGAGGATTCAAAAACGATAAAAAAATAAGAATGAAATTTACCACAATAGTTGCGACCACAGTTTGCGCCCTGATCAGTTCAATCGGTATTTCTCAAAATGTAAAGGAAGCGGTGCAAGACCATACCCAAATTAAAACCGGCAAGACCTCTTTAGATAGGGATGCCCAAGAACTTGAAGCTTTCAAGGCCGATTGCGATGTTTTAACCAAAGCCCTGGCGACCGATGAAACTGCAATTATAGCCCAATATCACGAAGTAGTGCTAGCGAGCATGAAAAGGGAAGTAGAACAGGCCGAGGTCAAATCAAAATGAGCGGCCAAAGAAGTTGTTCAGAGCACGGCAGAAATGGGTACCAATAGACGCGAAAAAAGAGGTAACAGAAGAACCTACTCGGGCACGGCCGATGACAAACGCGATATGGCCCGTGATAGGAGAAATACACGCGACGACAGAAGGGATAAAAGAGATGATCAATCGGATCGGGTAGAAATAAGTGAGCGGTTACGAAATCAAAGACTATGGACAGCGCAATTTTCGTCCCTCTCGCTTTCTCAGGATACTGGGGAGACAAACGATGAGGCGGCTTTGGCTCTTTTGAAAAAATTCACCTTATCCATGGAAGCGGACCTTCGCGAAACCCAAGAAGAATTGAGAGAGGACAAGGGCGAACTAAGGGAAGACCGAAGAGAGCGGAGAGATGACCGAAAAGAGCGTAAAGAGCGGGTTACGCAATAAACCTTCATGCTTTTGATAATTTTCTATTTGGGGTCTATTCAACCTCCCCGAACCCTACATGTTGCCACAAAAATGATTTGAAAGAATCAATAGATTTAATTTGCCATTTTTGCTTTGCAGGATCATATTGATTTTTTCATGTAGTACAGATGATACGCCAGCCAAACCAAGTGATGGGGAAGAAACAGGCTACGATTTCCGCCCCTATCGAATTTGTTTTGTCTTCCTTTGATAATGAATTGAGGGGCCAACTTATGGCGGTTATCGAAAAAAATGTTAACTGTTCGGTACTAGTGCATACTACTGTTTCAAATTCAACACCGCTTTTTCAGTTGCGTGGATGCGACCTACATCTACTGAAATGACATCTTTTCCCTGATTGAGTACATACAAGAATTTTTATCCCCAACGCAGTTCAGATGCTTTCCATATCTATAGTTGCTACTGACGTTGCTTTTGCTTCCCGATGGTACAAAATTAGCTATTTACCAAGAGATCAAGCTTTTCTTACTGCCACGTTAATTGTTAGATTTTAAAATAAATCTTCCAAGATTATAGATTATCGCATGATCGGGGCAACGCCTGCCATTTTTGATGCTTTGTTTTCGCAATCAGGTTGCGGTATATCAACCAATTTACAGAAAATTATGGTCATGTGACCAATGATCACGTCTCTTTGTTCAAAATAATCTTTAACTTTCGGGTACACGGAAGATGTTTCTAAAATCGAACCCAATGCTCAGGGAAATTAGTCCAAAGTTACCCATGCGTAACAAAGAGGTTACCAGAAACTATTACATAGCAATGTTAGGTTTCGAAGATATAGGCGCACAAGACTATGAGGGCTACCTTATGGTGGCAAAAGACCAAATAGAGATCCATTTTTTTGAATTTAAGGCACTTGATCCCTTTGAGAATTACGGTCAGGTCTATATTAGAACGGATGCGATCGATGCCCTTTATCAGTCTTATCTAGACAGGAATATTGGTATCCACCCTAATGGTTCGCTGCAGACAAAACTATGGGGACAAAAAGAATTCTCCCTGTTGGATCCCGATAATAACCTGCTTACTTTTGGTCAGGAAGTTTGAAACCTATATACCTGATTGCGCGGATTTGCACCATAAATCGGCATGTCCTTAAAAAAGAAATGAAATTTGGTGCGCTTTTCTCATTGCTTGAAAATCAAATTCAAACCGCACAGTAAACCACTCACTCTTTGATTGCCAACCCTACCATCGAATCGGCCGTACCATAGTAAAGAAACCATTTGTCCTTAAAATACACCAGGCCTTGGATAAAGGTTGTGCCTCCTTTGTATTGACCTGTAATTTCGTGAGGAAGGCTTGGGCAGATAAAGGGCGTTTCCATACGCGCCAAAAATTTTGTCGGATTATCTTTATCGAACAACACTTGTCCGCCACAGTAGGTATTTTCAGGCACATCTTTGGTTGCGCCTTCCCCCTGCAGGTTCTTACCATTATAAAGCACTAAAATTCCGTTCTCGGTATATAGGGCAGGCGGCCCCACCTCGGTCAAATGACTATCGAATTCGTTCAAGGTAGGTTTGAAAGAGTGTAGTATATCTCCCCTGTCATCTAAAGTGGGTACCCAATCTACCCCATTTTCAGAGGTAGCCAGGTTTACAAAAAGTTCGCCCCAGTACATTAGAAATTTTCCATCGAACCTTTTGGCAATCAATCTTCCGTTGATCAATTCGGTAACAATAGATCCCGATTTACTCCAACTATCTAAAAATTTGCCGTTGTGCGCGTCTTGAAAAACAGGCCCTTGTTTGGTCCAATTTCTAAGGTCCTTTGAAGTGGCGCTTGAAAGTCGGGCTACCTCTTTGTTCCAACTGGTATAGACCATGATGTATTCGCCCTCGGGTGTCTCTACTATTCTGGGATCTTCTATGCCTCCCGGATAGTCCCATTGTTTAAAGTCGTCATTTTCGGGGAACAACACGGGTACCGGGTGTTTGATGAAGTGAATTCCGTCGGTACTATAGGCGAGGCCGATCCTAGAAGTCCTTCCCCCTAGAATAGCAGCTGGATCATCCTCTGCCCTGAACAGAAGAAAAACCGTGTCATTGCGTACAATTGCCCCTGGGTTGAAAACATCCGCTTTTTGCCATTGCACTTCCTTTTGCGTAATGGGGTCATTGAAAACGTAAGTAGAATCGGCCCACAGGATAGGGTTCATCGCTGCTTTTTCGAATCCGAGCATCCATTTTTCTTGTGGTACTTTGATCGTTTCGATAGGGGTACCGTTTCTATTCTTACACGAAAAGAAGCATCCGACAATAAGAAGGGCAAGCGTAATTTTTAGTTTCATCGGATTGTTTTTTTAAGAAAATGCATCGCCATATTGAACAAGGTCGTTACGAATATACAGACAAAAAGGCGAACCCTAATTACTGTTTCATCGTTAAGATCGAAAACAAAAATATGTTTACCTTGAGGCCGTAAAGTAGGCTTTGCGAAAAGCGTAGTAAAATAAATTAAGGTTTAAACATGGTGCGGTATGGTATTTCAGAAGAAAACTAAAACTACGGTCGGGCGCCGAAAACCAATTAAAAGTTTTTAAATTATCGATGAGATACGGAATATTGACCTTGCTCTTACTGTCACTACTTTCTTGTGGGCACGTTAACGAATACCAGCCCATGGTTTTTCCGACGGAAACTTGGCAAGAAAAAGCGCCCGAAGAACTGGGTGTCGACGCCAAAAAACTAAAGGAAGCACTGGCCTATTGGGCATCGGAATCAGGAGAAGTAGGGCTAGAGGAAGTCTTTATTGCCAGAAAGGGATTTGTCATTTACAAGGGCGATAGCATTTACAAAAAGCACGATAGCCATTCTTCGGGCCAAACGTTTACCAGTGCGGTAATGGGCATCTTGACCGATTTCTATGTAATCGACGAGATGACCTTGGCGCGTAAAATTGATACCGCCATGGCCCAACTTTATTCCGGTGTCAGAATGAAGCATTTCGCTACCATGACTTCAGGATATACGGGAAAAGAAGCATCCCCTTGGGGTGTGCCGAGTGAAGATCCTAAGGTGTTGCCATATGTATTGGGTAAGCCCTTGTTCGCTCCAGGTACGCAATATGCCTATTCTCATGAGGCCCAGATGATGTTCGCGAGAATTTTGACCATGAAGGGAGGTAAGACCCTGAAGGAGATTTTTGACGAGCATATAGGCCAGGCAATTGGCCTGGGAGAATATCAGTGGGCAACGGCCGGCGAAGTGAACGGTATACCCATCAACAAGGGTTATGACGGGGTAATGGTCAATGCCGAGCAATTGGCCCGTTTCGGACACTTTTTTCTTAATGAGGGCCATTGGAACGGAAAACAGGTAGTATCAAGATACTGGATCTTAGAGGCTACCAATAATCAGGTTTTTGCCGAAAAAGTGGCCGGCACCCATCGAAACGATATTGACGGTAGGGGTTGTTACGGCTACCATTGGTGGGTCAACGCTACCCTGCCCAGCGGTAATTTTCTTATGCCCGACGCCCCAAAATCACTATATTACACGGGTGGTTTAAACAATGTTGTGTGTTTCGTAATACCGGAATGGGAGATGGTTATTGTGCGTGGGGGAGAAGATGGGGGGCTTGTTAAGAACAGACATGTTGTTTATAATGAGTTCTTTAAACAAATGGGCGAGGCGGTCACTGTTAAACAGTGAACGGTATTTAAAACTACCACCATTTTAGAAGGTTTGCATACATCATATTTAGGTTTCACAACGCTTATTCGATCCGTACATAAAATGAAAAATAGTATCCTCATCGTACAACTTGTTATAATAGGGCTGGTTTCGTGTAAAGAAGACCCTAAAAAGGATGAAACGAATAAGGCACCTGATAAGGTTATTCAAGTTGTTGAACCGGTAGTGAAAAGAACGTTTAAAAGTTTTGAAGGTCTTGCCGATTCAACATTTATAAGACTGGCCGATTTCAGTGATGGTTTCGCCTATGATATGCGCTATGCTACCGAGAATAATTTTTTAAAGGCAAAAGTATATGAATGCGCAGAATGTTATACCAGGGTAAAAACGGCAAAGGCTTTGATAAATGCGAATAAGGCTTTTAAAAATCATGGCGTAAAGATAAAGTTCTTTGACTGTTATCGACCGAATTCGGTGCAGTACAAAATGTGGAAGATCATGCCCAACCCTCAGTACGTTGCCGATCCGGTTAAAGGATCCATACATAACAAAGGAGGCGCCGTAGATATTACCCTGGTCAGTTTGGAAGGAAAAGAGTTGGATATGGGTACGGACTTCGATTTTTTCGGTAAAAGGGCCTATCTTGATAATCTTAACCTGCCTCAAGAAATACTTGACAATAGGAAATTATTAAAGGAGACGATGGAAAATAACGGCTTTTGGTCTACTAGAACCGAATGGTGGCATTATAACCTTCAAGGATCTTCAAAGGATAATATCGCTAACTTTAAATGGAATTGTAACTAAACATACAAACCCTCATGCAACGCTCCATCTTGATATTTTCATTACTGTTTTTGCCCATGATCACAACTAGCCAAGATACGATAATGCCACTCTGGCCAAAAGAAAAAATACCCAATCGTATTGCTTCCGATGAGAAAGAAGAGCGCACGGTTCAAGATATTCTTCGAATTGCCAAGGTGCAAGAGCCCACCATCGAGGTTTACCTTCCTGCCAAAAAAAATGCCAATGGGCAGGCGGTGTTGATTTTTCCCGGGGGAGGTTACGGTATTCTGGCCTATGATTGGGAAGGCACTGATATTGCAAAGTTCTTGAATGGAAAGGGAATTGCGGGCATTGTTGTAAAATACCGTTTGCCTTCTTCCAGTTCACAACTAAAGAAACATGAGGTGCCCCTAATTGACGCGCAAAGGGCAATACGCTTGGTACGAAGCAAGGCACCGGAGTTTCATATTGACCCAAATAAAATAGGGATCATAGGTTTTTCGGCAGGTGGTCATTTGGCGTCTACCCTAGGCACCCATTTCAATGAAAAGGTATATGACCCTCAAGATGAGGCCGATACCCTAAGCGCAAGACCTGATTTTATGGCCTTGATGTACCCTGTGATAACTTTTGGGGAAGAGGTGACCCATAAAGGTTCACAGCACAACCTCTTGGGTGATGCTGCTGATACTGCCTTGATCGCCCGTTTTTCAAATGAAAAGCAGGTAACCGCTGATACACCGCCTACTTTTTTGGTGCACGCCATGGATGATACAGGTGTTCCCGTAGAAAATAGTTTGGCCTTTTACAAGGCGTTGAAAGATAAGGGCGTGCAGGCCACCATGCACCTGTATCCGCAGGGGGGGCATGGTTTTTCTTTGGCAAGGAACGATAGGCACTTGCGAAACTGGACAGAACGTTTGTTCGAATGGATGGAGTCTTTGCAATAGCGCGTTATTTTTTCTCAAAAAGATAGGCGTAATCCCATCTGCTTTTCTATTTTTGCAATCCGATTTTAAATACGTGGTCTTATTTGCGCCTTGTCTTTAGAAAGTAGTTTTTAGAAATACGGCTTGGCCGTTTTCGGGGCGTAGCGCAGTCCGGTAGCGTACACGGCTGGGGGTCGTGTGGTCGCAGGTTCAAATCCTGTCGCCCCGACGAGTAGGGTATCAAGGGATACCGAATTTTCACTAATCTAATGAAAACCAAGGATTTAAATAATTCTTGGTTTCATTTTTTTAGGTATTAGACCCTATTTGGAGATGTTTTATAGGGAGTCTTTTTTTAATAGGCTACATTTTGGGGATGCTTACTTCACAATGGCAGGCTTAAAAATGGAAAAGCGCCTTGAAAGGGTTTTTATGAGCCCGTCTGTAAATCCTTTAAAATCTTGGCAATCTGGATCGGGGTGAATTTGCGCTTTCTCATATTATAGTTTTTAAAATTAGAAATTCTATTTTTAAACTGTACTAATTTTGGGGGAGCTTACAAAGTAAATACTTAAGATTCACCAATACCGCTCAAAAAATATAAAAAAGGCGAAGGCGCCATTTAGCGAAGAGTTCAACATGGTCCCGACTTATTCGAGGTCATTGTTCGGCCTGCAGCCGTAACGAAACGCTACCTATTGCGTTTAGTTTTTATTCTATTTTTTCAAATATACTTCCAATTCCGTCGTGATTATTGTCAGAAATACTCAAATTGGTATTTTCAAATGCTCTTATAACTCCACTTATTACAAGACTTTGAGGTTGTTCAAAACTGTCTGAGTATGAGATAAATCTTTCTGTTTCTTGAGAATATATAGATTCTCTCATCGTCAATTCATAAGTTCCACTTGATATTTCGGTTTGATTCTCTAAAAGGAAATAAGTATAATTTGCATTTAAATTTAAATTATATGTTTTTCCAGTTGTTATAGGCGTTTCATTAAGGTCGCCACTAAATCCACCTCCAGTCGAAGTCCAATTCCAATTGCCAATCAAATCTGAATTGTTAATTGCGGTTTCTTCATCAGAGCTGCAGGAAATAACTCCAAAAGTTAAGATAAAAAGATATATCAGTTTTATCATAATTCTATTTTTAGTAAGATGCAAAAATTTCGATTAGGTTGCGTCAAATTATACACAACGCCTCACTAAACGCAGAGACGTACCAGGTTTTAAAGCATTGTGTGTCGAAGGTACATATAAGATTTAAAGGACGAAAAAGAATTAGGCGGCGTAGCCACTTTGGCCAGGCTTGGCTGTTCCGAGCGAAGCGAGCACACGACGGCGGCAAAGCAGCCTGGCTAATCCATCCTAATGTGAATGCATAAGTGTGGCGGTTTCCAAGCCTCTTCCCATCCACGGGTGTAGACGAAATTAAGAAAATACTTTAATATCTTGATTTCCCATCGCCATGACTTATTCACATTGTTGCTGGCAGGCCATTCTGTCCACCGTTTCGGAATGGTCCGACGATGTTTTACGTTATTTACCTGTCAGTTGTTCTTTGTCCAACGTGGGATGAATAAATTTATACAGTATCAAACATAGGCCACCTGTCAAAAGTGTCGCAAGAATGTCCCACGGGTCGATTGCCTTACCCAATAATGGATGCGCAAGTTCATATAGAGCCACACTTATTGTTATTGTCTTGATTAAAAATATGTTTTGAGCTCTTCCTTGTCCTAAGAAACCAATTAAAACAAATACAGTCGCTATTGTCCCCAATGAGTTGCCTATGGTGTCGGCTAAGTGGAAGTCATTAATGTTGTTTCTATAAATGTAAGGACGGTAAATTGGTCTTGCTAAAAACTCATAAATTAGAACTGCAGAAAATCCAATTGTCAAGTTAAGAATTCTTTCTCTCGTAAATTTCCAATTTTGTATCCCTTCTCTTAAATCTTTAATGGTCATACGATAATTTTTTTGCGGAATAAACTTTTGCTATCACATACCAAGTTGTCCGCGGAACACATGGTTTGCCGGCAATAACATGCTAAACGCAGTAGCTTTCCGGGTTTTGAAACGTTGTTTACCGAAGGTACGCATAAGATTCAAAAGACGGTAAACGTCGCCAAATCCTTAGGATTCACCAATACCGCTGAAAGAAAATAAACAAACTATTGGTAAATGCTTTGCATTCATGTATACCAAAATTAAAAATCTAAATGACATACATAAACCCTTAGGATTCACCAATACCTCTGAAAACAAATAAAAACGCCATTGTGCCCTTTTATCGAAGGGTTCAACACGGTTTCAACCTATTCGGGTCCATTGTTCGGCTTGCAGCCGCAACGAAACCCTAGCTGTTAGCGGCTGGTGTTCTTCGTTTCGTTATTTCATTGGTGTACAAATTTCAAGCAAAAATCCATCAATGTCTCGAATGTAGCCAACAGTTTGTCCCCAAGGTTTTTGGATTGGCTGTTCAGTTACTAATGCTCCAAGTTCTAACGCTTTGTCAATGATTGTTTGAACATTGTCTGTAACCAAAGCTAATTCTATTCCAAAAGGTTTGTCTAATTGCGAACTTTCAATAAACCCGTTTTTTAAATTTGAATTTGCTAACTCTTTCGAAACGAATGAAATTGTTGTTTCTCCTGAAAGAAGTTCGCCATAGTCATTTTCAGGTGTAATAAATTTTCTTTCGAAGCCAAACGCTTTTTCATAAAACATGATTGACTTTGTTACGTCTGTAACGTATAAAATTGTGTATCCTAACTTCACCATTTTGTCTTGTTTAAATTGTTAATTTTTAAATCGCAAAGTTAAATTTCTTTGATGGTTGATAATTGTAAAAATCGGTCATTTTTATTTTTTTTCAGTTCTGTTGGTGTTACACCAGTGTACTTTTTAATTTCTTTGATGAAATGAGATTGGTCAAAATATTTACTTTGTGGTGCAAGTCTATTGTTTGAAATGTCTTTGCAGGTTTGCTTGCACCTAATAATATTTAGGTACTCTTTTAGTGATATTCCAAAAGTCAAATTGAAGTATCTGTTTATTTGTCGGCTTGTCCAAAATATTTTCTCTGATAATTCTTGTACATTAAAAACTTCTTTTTTAAAGATTTCATTAAATAAGCGAATTTTCAAATCACTTACAGTCTTGGTTTTTTCTATTCGTGTTATTAAATAGTGTTCGATATGTCTACAAAAGTCATTAAAGTTGTTAAAAGCTAACTTGTCAATTCCAATAAAGTCAACTCCTAAATTTATTGAAGAGTTTAATAATGCTTTTAGATTTACATTCTCTAATAGTTCAATTGCAAGTGGTTTAAATCTTACAGCAAAAACTCCTGTATGAACTCCAGTCTTTATGTCAATTGGAATTGTCCAAATGCCTGTCAGTTTAATATTTGAAATTTTCTTGTTTTTAATTTCAACAATTAAGTCAAAATACCCATCTGGGAGAATTGTAAATTCAGAATTTTTTGTCAAAGTTTCGGAAGTCCAAAAACATTTAACAAAATTTGATAGATAACCGTCTATTTTTATTTCTTCGTATTTCATTGGTTAAACGGTCTGTTAAATTGCCACTAACTTTTTATTAAACGCTACAAATCTAATCCAATCCTACATGTTTTCCAAATTCACTACCCAAAACAGTTAGATTTTACCTTCCACCCATCAATTTCTCCAATGGCCTCTGTATTTATGACAAACTATGATTGGTAGCATGGCTCTCTGTAGCAGAAAAGTATAGTATTTAACCCAAAATGCAAAAAACCAACTGATACTATTTCACTTCCAATTTTAGCCCTATATTTGATCCATAAATCAAAAACAATGTATAAACCAACTTTTGAATACAAAATAGTTGCCATATCTACGGCACATCTAAAAAGATCTTCATTTCAAATAGAAATGCTTGAGAAATTTAATCAATTAGGAGCAGAAGGGTGGGAGTTAGTCAATTCGGAAGGCACACCAACAGAAATTTTGTATATTTTTAAGCGATTGATCGAGACCACATCGCTGTAAGCTTTGGTATAAAATGAACATAAAATAATAAGCCAAGGATTTGTCTGTCCTTGGCTTATATTTGTAGCATAGTTAAATGCTTTTAAATCTATTTTACAGCGTACAATTG
>JBHJNU010000061.1:0-6587 GCA_050330515.1 Flavobacteriaceae bacterium
TTGATGCGCGCAGTGTAAACAGGAATCAAGGCGCGGAAAGCACTATTTCATTTTGGCTATCCTATTTGACCGTATGGCAAACCGACATGGAAACTGCCTCCTTAAATAAGTTATTTGAAATGGAACATATGGCACCGTTAAAATTAAAAAAGGAGTTCAAGGATACTGCACATTAATCTATACACAACCTTTATTGAACTTTATAAGCTTTTTCCTTCTAACAAAATTTAAGAGAATAAAATGCGTCTAACGTATGACTTAGACGGAATTTTTAATGGTCAATCTGACCTTTGCGGTATAGATTAATTAGAGGTGGCTCAAGTTAACTTCATTGAAATGTTGCCTATTCACCCCTGATAGGTAAAATCGCAAAAGATACACCAATACCATTACTTTGAAGAAATAGACCCGCAACGAACCACAGAATAGGCCCGGTCATGCCTCCAAATCTATTGTTATATAAGGTTTAACTGAAGATCAATCAAGAATGTTCTTCAGGCGGAGTTTAAGAATATCTTGCTTTATGGGCTTTCTGATATACTCAGCCGCACCAAGTTGAAGCCCTTTGATTTCACTCTCTACGCTATTGTGGGCGGTCAAAAACACAACAGGTATCTCAATACCTTTCTCGTTGATGTACTGCATTAACTGGTAGCCATCAAGGTTGGGCATTTGTATGTCGGATAAGATTAGATCATAAGAATTGCGTGCAAGTTCAATAAGTGCCTCAAAGCCGTCAACAACATGTACCATCTCATAATCATCATCGGATAAGATTTTTTTCAAAATTGAGGCACAGACATGGTCATCTTCCACCAAGAGAATTTTCTTTACCGGTTTATACAGCATACCCGAGTTTCTGCCATTTTTGTAACTTAAATTTGTCAGTATATCTTCCAACGCAACATAGGCAAAGCCGCTGCTAGTATCGCTCATCGCATAAGGTATGATGATATCGTTATTATGTAATATGGAGCCACAGGAATACACCACATTGGGCACATAGCCTTCACGTTCGGTCTCATTGGCCGCTAGCAAGGGGTCTACTAAATTGGCCAGCACCTTTCTAGGATCTTTCAGATCAAGCAAAATTGCCCCTAATACATATCTTCGAACCGCTCCGACGCCATGGGTAATGACCAGCCAACCTTCGCTGGTTTCTATGGGCGATCCAGAATTACCCAACTGAACAAATTCCCATGCATGTTCAGGTTCTTGTATAAGGGTAGCCTCTCCATCCCAGGTGTTTATTTGATCACTGAACATAATATAATTATTTTCACCATCATGTCTTGAAAGCATTGCAAATTGCCCGTTAATTTTTCGCGGAAACAATGCCATTCCCTTGTTTTGCGCATTCCTACCGTAAATAGGCATAATCTTAAACGTGTAAAAATCTTTCGTTTCTATAAGCTGGGGCATGATCACAAAACCGTTATAGGCGGTATAGGTAGCGTAGTACTTTATGTCGCCATTTTCTTCGGTAAACTTAACGAACCGTGCATCTTCAATACCGTTGCTCTCGGCATCGGTAACAGGAAAAATGACTCGTTCACTCACAGCGGTATCTAATGAAAAGCCAATTTTGTATTGGGCATTGGCAATAAACCTGATAGCCTGAAGTACTTTACCGTTCTCTATGGTAATTTCCGAATCGTTTTCAAAGGTATTTATGCTTTGAAGTAACTCCCTGAAAAGAAAGGTATCGTTCAAACTGTCTAGAATTCTGTTCGTGGCATCGGCGGCACCAAGCTGCATATCATTTAACTTTTGAACAAAATCTTCTTTCTGATACTCATGCAAGTGAATGGTCTCTGGAACATCGACCAATTTACTCACGGGACTGAATTCGAACTTATTATTATGATCAATAACTGCTGCTCGGAAACCAATGGACGATACATGACCCTCGCCCGTTGCCCGAAAACTTACGATTACCCTCTTTTGGCCTTTCTTTAAATGAGACTGATCTGGATCTTCAACAATTGATGGATTAAAGAACGCAGCCGATTCAATAGAATATTCATGGGTGAAATACGCACCTATCAAAAGCTTTCTTTCTTCAGAAACAGTGTTTACATCGTGCTCTGATTCATTGAACAAGTAGGTAATTCGCTCAAAGTGCTTAAAAAATATACGTGTTATGTTCCTATGACGATTGCTGAAATCACGTAGTGTTTGATTCAAAACTTGACTTGCATCATCCTCACTCATGGCGATAACCCTCGAAATTATTTTTTTAGCCCGAGATTCACCTCCCGGCATAAAGAATCGTACGATAACTCTTTTTGGATCTGGATGAAAATGATTTTCAAGCCTGTTTACAGTAATTGCCATGAATTTGATTTAAATTGTAGGAATTTATAACGTTTTAATATAGCAAATTCGTATAAAAAATTTTTTTCTATTTTAAACGGATTGCAGTATTCCTACACCGCCCTGTGCGCTACCTTGAGATTTAAAAGGCTTTGATTCTTGCATTTATACGGTGGCTCCTGTTATACAATTTCTTGCCGACTTCTAAATAGAACATATCTTCATTTGTCAAATCGCCCTACTCTTAATTATTATAACTTTAGGGCTTGGAAATACCCCTTGAATCAACTACCGATGGGCCACACTATCCTATGTTATTATTAATTTGTAATTATGACGATTAAAACAGCTCCCATTAATGTAAAACAAGTTTCAATGAATAAAATCTCCACGCTACTCATTTTATGCACTTTACAGCTTTTTGCCGTCACAAAGGTGTCCGGGCAATTCATTAAGGCAATGAGCTACAACATCAAATATGACAACGTGAACGACACCGTAAATAACTGGAACGACCGTAAAACTGCCATGGTCGACCTACTCAAAAAGCACGATCCCGCATTTATCGGAATGCAGGAAGTACTTTTCAATCAATTGGAATTTTTGGATACTTCGTTGCCATCGTATAATTACATCGGTGTGGGTAGAGACGATGGTGGTCAAAAGGGTGAGTTCTCCCCTATCTTTTTTGATACCAAAAAATACAAACTATTGAATTCCAATACCTTTTGGTTGTCAAAAACGCCAGAAAAAATTTCTATCGGGTGGGATGCTGCCCTAGAACGAATCTGTACCTACGGCCTTTTTGAAGACCTTAAGAACCGACAAAAGGTATGGGTGTTCAACACCCATTTTGATCATGTTGGTGTAAGGGCACGGAAAAAATCGGTTAAACTGATCCTCAGAAAAATAAATGAGATCAATAGTGAAAAGTTTCCGATACTATTGATGGGAGACTTGAACCTTACTCCCGATCAAGCGCCAATTCAATTACTGCAACGTAAAATAATCGACGGCTTGTCCGTTTCAAAAAATTCGCTAAAAGGACCCTTAGGTACCTTCAACAATTTTGAGACCGGGGCGGCAATAACACGAAGAATAGATTATATTTTCGTGAAAGGTTTTAAAGTTCAGTCCTATGAGCACGTTGAAGAATATCTCATGAGCGGTAAACATGTATCCGACCATCTACCCGTATTGATTTCAATACATACCCAATAATACTCAACTGGGCACTCGTTTTTAAATTGGTTTATTGCTATTAATAAATTACTTTGTAGTGTTATTCAAACCAATACTATGACTTCAAGAAGAGCATTCATAAAGAAAAGTTCACTGGCCGGGTTGGCCCTTAGCGTTGTACCCTCATTTTCGTGTAAAAACAATATCGTGATGAAACCAAAAATATCATTGGCCCAATGGTCGTTGCACAGGGCCTTGGAAAAAGGAACGACCAAAGCCATTGATTTCGCCCAAGTGGCCAAGAATGATTACGGTATCGAAGCTATCGAATATGTGAACCAGTTTTATATAGCGCACGCTACAGATGAAGCATTCTGGAGCAAGATGAAAGAAACCGCCTCGAATGTCGGTGTGCAAAGCCTGCTTATTATGGTAGATAATGAAGGTGATCTAGGAAACCCTAACGGTGCGGAAAGAAAAACTTCGGTTGAGAACCATTTTAAATGGATCCATGCGGCAAAGATTATGGGGTGCCATTCCATACGTGTAAATGCCTTTGGTAAGGGCACAACAGATGAACTTCGTGCCGCGCTAGTCGATGGTTTGGGGCAATTGGCAGCGTACGGTAAACAAGTAGGTATTAGTGTGCTCATCGAAAATCATGGACTACATACTTCTGATGCTCGGTTCATTACCGGCATTATTGAAGAGGTTAACAACCCCTATTTAGGTACCCTACCCGATTTTGGAAATTGGTGCCTTGATACCGAATGGGGCAGTACACAAAATAACAGGTGCAACAATATATATGATCGTTATAAGGGAATAGGGGAATTCCTACCCTATGCAAAAGGGGTAAGTGCCAAGTCGTTTGCCTTTGATGCTCAAGGAAATGAAACCCTTATGGATTATACCAAACTTCTTAAGATGGTCAAGGATTCTGGTTTTAACGGGTATATCGGTATCGAGTTCGAAGGCGAAAATATGGAAGAATCAGAGGGTATTAGGGCCACTAAGGCGCTGATCGAAAAAACATGGGCCAACATCTAAGATCGGGTTTTTTACAAACGGCCCGCTTTGCCCTGATATAAGGTAATTCTCAAAAGCTTACCAAAAGCGAACAAAATGGCATATGACGAATTTCTAGCCGATCGCATAAGAAACATTTTGAAAACAAAGTCTGTTACCCTCGTTGAAAGGAAAATGATGGGTGGACTTTGTTTTATGGTAAATGACAAAATGTGCTGTGGCCTTCTGACAGATAAAATTACCGAAGCATCGGTACTCATGGCAAGAATATTTGGTGCCCATTAGGACAAAGCGCTAGAAAACCCTTTTTGCTCTGAACTGAATTTCACAGTCCGCACCATGAAAGGCTTTGTGTTTGTTTCGGCCGAGGATGTCGATACGGCCAAAGACCTCGACAACTGGATTCAATTGTGCCTTGACTTCAATCCGCTTACCAAGAGCAGCAAGAAAAGAAACAAGCATCGTGTATAACGGTTACAACTCGTCTCGTGTAATCGCCTCGGTACTGTTCATCATTTCAATACTATTCTTGTTATCAATGATAGCCACCGCGGCACCAGACCAACTATGCCATTGCAAAAAGTAGGCTGCTTTTCCTTTTAAGGTTGCCACCAGATCCATCATGTTCCATTGACCATAGCCAGAATCAAGCGGACCCGATTCGCTCATGACTACCGTTTTTCCTAAAAATTCTAAAGCCTCATAATCAGGAAAATCAGGTGCGACACCGTAGTAATCCAACCCCACAAGATCCACGTAATCGGATCCAGGATAAAATGCGGTCACATGGGCGTTCCAGTCAACATATGGAATTACAGAATACGTCCATATTAAATTATCTAGACCATAATCGAATTTCAAGGTGTTATAAAGGTCGATCCATAGTTGCTTGAAATCGTCTTGATTGGTCTGTTGGTTGTTGTATTCATTTATGCCCCACCAGAAAAAATCACCGTTCATTTCATGGAATGGGCGCCAAACTACAGTAACACCTGCATCACGAAGTTTTTGCAACGCCCCGGCCACCTTATCAAGCTCCGTTCTATAATTGATCCACGCTTGGGTATACCCACCATCTTTCAATAGAGCCTTAAAATTGATCCTATTTTTATTTTCTACGGAATTCCAGTACACATCGTACCCATTGACGAAAGGATTATCAACATGCCAACTGACAGTGACCAATCCGCCTTCGTTCCAGTGATCTATGAGGGTTTGTACGGGATAGTTGTTGCTCGGGAAAAATCCGAAGTCAGCACCCACAAGGCCAACATGCCTTCCTGTTTCATCGGCTAGAACGTCAACAAAATCATTAAAATAAGCAGCGGTTGCATCAGCGCCGTCACCGCAATGTTGGCCTACAAGTACATGATTGTTTTCAACGAGGGTATCAAAATAGGCAAGAATAGACGCCTTGTTTCTATGGTTCTTCGGGGTATCCTCCCTTACCTCAACTGTTTCCAAGGCTTCGGTTTCTACCGTTCCGTCGACGGAATCTGACGAGGTCGAGATTTCAGTTGGACTGCAGGCAAAGTGCAATACCGACCACAAAATGGGAATCATTTTTGCACCATATAACAAGGCCTTTCTCATAGTCGAATAAGGATCAAAAACCGTTCCATTTTTAACAGTGCGCAATGGTGTAACTATTTTTAGCTACATTAGAGCTACCTAAAAATCCAAACATGTTACACAATCGATTCTGGCAAGGCTTCTTCGCTATTGGCCCCATCATCATGTTCATCGTATTTTTTATAGGATATTTCATTTTT
Organism: Flavobacteriaceae bacterium; assembly: GCA_050330515.1. Lineage (GTDB taxonomy): Bacteria > Bacteroidota > Bacteroidia > Flavobacteriales > Flavobacteriaceae > Maribacter_C. Next base: position 6,300 of record JBHJNU010000061.1, read on the forward strand.
ATGTTCTCCTTTATCAGTGAAATTCAAGAGATTGACAGCTCACAAAGCGAATATCCGCCTACCTCTTTATTTGCGGGATTGGGCATTTTCATGCTTTTTCTTATCCTAATGATTTTAACAGGTCTAGGAAGTCTAATATTCTATATCATGCACGCCATTCAGAACCCGAACTTAAAGCAGAGCAATACTTTAGTAGTATGGATTCTTTTGTTCGTATTCGTTAGCGGAATTGGACAGCTAATTTATTGGATTATAGAGATTTTAGGTAAAAAAGGAGTTGAAGGTGCC
>JBHJNU010000062.1:0-38527 GCA_050330515.1 Flavobacteriaceae bacterium
TTCAAACGGTACAGGCGAAGTTCTTCATCTTCATAATCTCCATCGAACTCTTCCATGGCATCTTCAATGGTATCGGTTTCGGCCTCTAAAAAGTACTCATGAAGTTCTTCTTGTTGCTCTTCATCGAGTACTTCATCGATCCAATAATTCAGGTTCAATTTGGTACCACTGAAGACGATCTGCTCCATTTCCTTGATAAGTTCTTGAATTTCAAGCCCCTTGGCAGAAGCTATATCGGTCAAGGGTAGTTTGCGATCCACATTCTGAATGATGTACAACTTCAATCCGGAATTGGCTCCGGTACTTTTTACAACTAGGTCATCAGGGCGCAGAATATCGTTTTCTTCCACATAGGTCGCAATGAAATCTAAGAAGGGCCTTCCATATTTTTTGGCCTTTCCCTCGCCCACCCCGTTGATATTCAACAACTCTTCCATCGAAATAGGATACTTGAGCGCCATATCTTCTAAAGAAGGGTCTTGGAAAACAACAAAGGGTGGTACCCCCAATTTTTTAGATTGTGACTTTCTTAGGTTCTTTAACTGCTTTAACAGGTTATCATCAACAACACCAGCTTTTGAGGCGCTGACAATGGCATCACTACTTTCTTTGTTGTAAACATGGTCTTTGGTCATCATAAAAGATTCGGGCTTCTTTAAAAAAGCAGTCCCTTTCTCGGTGAGGTGTATGACGCCATACTGTTCTATTTCCTTCTTCAAGTACCCTGCGACCAATACTTGACGGATCAAGGCCATCCAATAGCTTTTATCCTTATCGTCCCCGATTCCAAAAAATGCCTTTTCGTTCGTTTTGTGAGAGACTATAAGCGCATTGGTCTTACCGGTTAAGGCCTTTACTATTTCTTTTGATTTGAACTTTTCAGCGGTACCATGAACCACTTGCAATAGCTTCAGCACGCTGTCCTTTGCTTCCTCCTTCGGCTTGGGGTTTCTGGTATTGTCATCCATTTTGGCGCCTTCCCCGTTGACCTCGTCAAACTCTTCGCCAAAATAATGTAGCATGAACTTTCTGCGCGACATCGAAGTTTCGGCGTAGGCGACGACCTCTTGCAAGAGCGCGTTTCCAATTTCCTGTTCCGCGACGGGTTTGTTCGACATGAACTTTTCCAATTTTTCGATGTCCTTGTATGAATAAAAAGCCAGACAATGCCCTTCTCCGTCATCGCGCCCGGCACGGCCGGTTTCTTGATAATAACTTTCAATGCTTTTCGGAATGTCATGATGGATCACAAAACGCACATCGGGTTTATCGATTCCCATGCCGAAGGCGATCGTTGCAACAACCACATCAACGTCTTCCATTAAGAACATATCTTGGTATTTCGACCTTGTCTTTGCGTCAAAACCCGCATGGTAAGGCACAGCACTGATACCATTGACCTGTAGTACCTGGGCCAGTTCTTCTACCCGTTTTCTGCTCAAGCAATAGATAATGCCCGACTTGCCGGCATTTTGCTTTACGAAACGAATGATATCTGCATCAACATGGTCGGTCTTCGTACGTACCTCATAATACAGGTTAGGCCTATTAAAGGACGCCTTGAACACCTTTGCATCACCGATACCAAGATTCTTTATAATATCTTCCTGAACTTTCGGAGTTGCCGTTGCGGTGAGACCAATGATAGGAATTGCCTCGCCCAAACGCCCCACTATGGCTCTTAAATTTCGATACTCCGGCCTGAAATCATGGCCCCATTCTGAAATACAGTGCGCCTCATCAACGGCGAGAAAAGAAACCTTCACCGACTTTAGAAAATCGACATATTCATCTTTAGTCAGCGATTCTGGGGCCACATATAGCAACTTGGTTATTCCACTTGTAATATCATGCTTCACCTGTTTTATCTCGGCTTTTGTCAAAGAAGAATTCAATACGTGGGCAATGCCATTTTCAGCAGATATACCTCGAATGGCATCTACTTGGTTCTTCATCAGGGCAATCAACGGTGAAACGATTATCGCGGTACCTTCTTGCATAAGTGCGGGAAGTTGGTAGCAGAGCGATTTGCCCCCGCCCGTGGGCATTATCACGAAAGTGTTCCTACCCTGCACGATATTTTTAATGACTTCTTCTTGCAGGCCTTTGAATTCAGAAAACCCAAAATATTTTTTTAACGAAGCATGTAAATCCAGTTCACTCAAAACCAACCCTTGTTTATCCATTTAACACTTTTCATCGTAGATTGATACTAAATCATAGTTAAGGTACCGATTTTCAAATACTTAATCTATGCATTTATAGAATAATTTTAAAAGATTACATAATAACAAGTTTATGTAAATTTGTAAACTTAAAGATAAGACATTCTTTTAGGTTTGCAATTCAAAATTCACATTATACCTTGAGCAATACCAAAGCTATTCTTGATTTAGCAAAAATAACCTTTCAAAAGGAGGGCGATGCCATCCATAACCTTTCCTCCTTGTTGAACGATGAGTTTTCAAAAGCGGTAGAATGCATTAAAAATTCAAAAGGCAGGGTGGTTATTTCGGGTATCGGCAAAAGTGCCATCATCGCATCTAAAATCGTGGCAACACTGAACTCTACGGGCACACCCGCAATCTTTATGCATGCAGGCGATGCCATTCATGGTGATTTGGGAACCATACAAGAGAACGATGTGGTCATTTGCATTTCAAAAAGTGGTAGCACGCCCGAAATTAAGATGTTGGTTCCACTGATAAAAAGGGGGCCGAATAAGTTGATCGGTATGACCGGAAACACCGCTTCATTTTTAGCCCAGCATTCAGATTTTGTACTGAACACATTTGTTTCCGAAGAAGCCTGCCCAAACAACCTGGCCCCTACTACAAGTACCACGGCCCAACTGGTCATGGGAGACGCATTGGCCATCTGCCTGCTCGAACTAAAGGGGTTCAGCAGTACTGATTTTGCCAAATACCACCCGGGCGGTGCCTTGGGTAAACGCCTATATTTGCGTGTCGAAGACATTGTAGGTAACAATCAGAAACCTCAAGTGGGTACCGAAACCGATATTAAAAAGGTTATCGTTGAAATCTCCGAAAAAATGTTGGGCGTTACGGCGGTGATTGAAAATGATGAAATTTTGGGCATTGTAACCGATGGCGATATACGGCGTATGTTGAACAAGTATGATAGTATCAACGGACTAAAGGCAAAAGATATCATGACCGCTAACCCGAAGACCATTGAAACAGATGTGCTCGCCGTAAGGGCATTGGAAATGATGCAGGACAAAGGCATTTCACAATTATTGGCCGTAGAAGGAAAAAAATACAGGGGTATTGTACATTTGCACAACCTAATCAATGAAGGTATACTATAATGGCGAAGAAAATTTCGAAACCGCAAGATGAAATGTCATTTTTAGACCATCTCGAAGAGCTAAGATGGCATTTGATCAGATCTACGCTGGTAGTAATAATTATTGCCAGTGTGGCACTTTTGATGAAGGAATTTATCTTCGACACCATACTTTTCGGCCCGAAGAACATGGATTTCCCTACCTATAGGTTTTTCTGTAAGGTGGGTACTTTTTTGAATATTGATTCTGATTTTTGTGCTGAGAAACTGCCATTTACCATTCAAAGCCGTTTAATGTCAGGGCAGTTTTCCGCCTATCTCTGGACCTCTATTTGGGTAGGCTTCATCATCGGGTTTCCATACCTGCTCTATGAAATGTGGAAATTCATCAGTCCCGGGTTACATGAAAACGAGCGAAAACACTCAAGAGGGTTCATACTTACGGCATCGTTCTTATTTTTCTGTGGCGCCTTGTTCGGTTACTACGTAGTAGCACCCTTATCCATTAATTTTTTGGGAACATTCACCGTGAGCCCGGAGGTGACCAATGAATTCGATTTGTCGTCCTACGTATCTACGGTAAGAATATCGGTTATCTCGTGCGGGTTGATTTTCGAACTGCCAATCATTGTCTACTTTTTGACCAAGGTTGGTCTAGTGACACCAGAAATACTGCGAAAATACCGTAAAATATCACTCGTTGTGATCTTGATATTGGCAGCCGTGATTACCCCACCCGACGTTGTTAGCCAAGTTGTAGTGGCCATACCCATTCTTGTGCTTTACCAAGTCAGTATTTACATTTCAAAATGGGTGCTTAAAAGTGAAAAGAAGAAAGAAGCCAAGTTGGCTACTGCACGTGCCAAAAAAAGTTAAAATATACGTTATTCAGGTAATTTGGCCGTTGGAATAGTTTAGATTTGACGCTATTGAAAAAGTACCGCAGCAACCAGCTTTATTTAGAATGGGGCAATTTGTAGTCCATAATTAAAAATTCGCATTGCGCAATTCGAACCTTGCGCCGACAATCATGAAACTTAGGGCAGACAACATAATGAAGGCCTACCGTGGCCGAAAAGTGGTCAAAGGTATTTCTTTGGAAGTGAACCAAGGGGAAATTGTTGGGCTACTAGGGCCCAACGGTGCCGGTAAAACAACTTCGTTCTACATGATCGTGGGATTGGTGAAACCCAACGGGGGCCACATTTATCTAGATAATCTAGAGATTACCAACTACCCAATGTACAAAAGGGCACAAAATGGCATCGGATATTTGGCCCAAGAAGCCTCTGTTTTTCGGAAATTGAGTATCGAAAAGAACATTTTGAGCGTGCTTCAATTAACGAAGCTCAGTAAAAAAGAGCAAGAAATGAAAATGGAATCGCTGATCGAAGAGTTCGGTCTAGGGCATATTCGTAAAAATCGTGGTGATCTACTTTCGGGTGGCGAGCGAAGACGTACCGAAATTGCCCGTGCACTTGCCACCGACCCGAAATTCATCTTATTGGATGAACCTTTTGCGGGGGTCGACCCCGTTGCCGTTGAGGACATTCAGCGTATCGTAGCACAGCTAAAGGATAAAAATATCGGTATTCTGATTACCGACCACAATGTTCAAGAAACCTTGGCCATTACAGAGCGGTCTTACCTCATGTTCGAAGGAGGGATTTTAAAATCGGGCCACCCTGAAGATCTGGCGGCCGATGAAATGGTACGCAAAGTATATCTAGGGCAGAATTTTGAACTACGAAGAAAGAAGCTTGATTTTTAGATTTACAAAACTCCTTCCTTCTTATTTTTTCTTAACACCAAAACAAAACCGGCAATAACGAATGGTATGCTTAACCACTGCCCCATATTCAATACCATGCTGTTTTCAAATTCAACCTGATTTTCCTTAAAGAACTCGATAAAGAACCTTGCAGAATACAGTAGGATAAAAAGGGTGCCCACAAAAATTCCGTTTCGCTTTGCAAACTTTTTTGAGGTGTAAATGAACCACAAGATTACGAAAATCAGCAAATAGGACAGACCTTCGTACAATTGCGTCGGATGGCGGGGAACCATATCATCCCTTTCGAAAACAAAACCCCACGCACCATTGGTAGGCTTACCGTAAATTTCGGAGTTCATCAGATTACCAAAACGGATAAAAGCAGCGGTCACCGCCGAACCGATAGCGACCCTATCCAGCATCCACAATAAATTGGTTCTGGTTTTTCGCCAATATAGAATAATGGCTATGAAGGCCCCAAGGGTTCCGCCATGACTGGCCAAACCTTGAAATCCTGTAAATTCATAAGAACCGTTCACCTCATGAATTGGTAATAAAATCTCCAGCAAATGGCCTGAATAATACTCCCAATCATAAAACAGGCAATGGCCCAGGCGAGCACCTAAAATAATGCCGACGAATAAATAGGTGGTCAATTTTTCCCACTCTTCGATCGGAACGCCCTCTATCTTATACATCCGTTGTATGATGAAATAAGCCAGAATGAGTCCTAAAATCCAAAAAAGGCCATAATACTTTATGGGAAAGCTATCCGTTATCCAAAATAGTTCCGGGTCAACGTTCCAATGAACAATAGTATCTTGCATATAAATTTACCTTTGTTTAAAACACCATAAAGGCATAAAGAGCTGCACTAAAAAACCTTACCGCAAGGTGTTTTTCTACATAAGTCCCCCCGCCCTTCGGTTCAATACTATGAAATCGTATTTTAGGCACTCTTAGTACTCATTTTACTTACCATCGAACTAAGAATATAAAATGCTATGATAACAGGCACGGCCAAAAATTGCATGGTAATCAAAAGTACCATACTCACGATTATAAAAACGTACCGCAGTGCATTCTCTTGAAAGTTCCAATTCTTAAACTTCAAGGCAAAAAGCTCGATTCTAGAATTCAACAAGAAAGCACTCAAAATTGTTACCGCGATCAAAAACCATTGGTTTAAAATTATACCGCCTACAACATCGCTATTCTGATAGATCAGGATCAATGGCAACGATACTATTAACAGGGCATTCGCAGGGGTAGGCAAACCGATGAACGAGGTCACCTGATTCTCGTCAATATTGAACTTCGCCAATCGAAAAGCCGATGCCAGCGTTATTAAAAAACCAAAAAAAGGTAGTGGAGATACCTTCAGGCCCACCCAGAATGTCGAATCCGCCACAGGCGACCCAAAATCAACGTTCCATCCTCCAGACATTGACATCGCCAATAACTGAAACATCACGATGCCGGGTACTAAACCGCTCGTGATCATGTCCGCCAAGGAATCTAACTGAAGGCCCAATTCACTTTTCACCTTTAAAATTCGAGCGGCAAATCCGTCAAAAAAATCGCATATGATTCCTAAAAAAAGAAAAAAAGCGGTAAGTTCCAGCTGGTTCAGAACGGCAAATACTGTCGCGACACATCCACAGAAAACGTTCATCAGGGTAATTAGGTTCGGTATATGGCGTTTCATTGCGAATTGGTTTAAATACGAAGGTTAAAAATAACACAATTTTCGGGGTTTCGGTTTAGTCCATTATTTATTCTGATATTTGTAGTACCCTAGTTTGATGGCTTTATAATGCAATTGAAAATCATTTTTTGCGCCCTTTTTGCACTACGTTCCGTTTTAGGCTTCGGCCAATTGCCCGACTTGACGCCCCTCTCGAAGATAAGTGTGCTCACCTGTGGCCCGGGGGAAGAACTATCGAGCACATTCGGCCACACGGCGATTCGTATTCAAGATCCGACCCTAAACCTAGACATTGTTATGGGATATGGTGGTTTCGATTTCGACGACCCCAATTTCTACTGGAAGTTCACGACCGGAAAACTCGACTACACGATGACCGCACATCGGTTTTCAAGCTTTTTAGAAGGCTACAAACAAGAAAACCGCTGGGTCAGTGAACAAGTGCTCCACCTTTCAACAGAGAGCAAGAATGCTATTTTCAACGCCTTGAAGGAAAACTATAGCATTGAAAATTGGGGCTACAAGTATGACTTCCTATTCGATAATTGTGCCACACGCATTCCAGATATTTTTAAAAACGCCCTTGGTGAAAAGGTCGAATATGACTTCACCCATCTCGAAAGCAATGCCACCTTTCGACAATTGATACACGAAAATCTAACCTGGAATGCTTGGGACACCTTCGGTATCGACCTTGCCCTTGGGGCAGTGATCGATAGAAAAGCCACCCCTTGGGAACATCAATTCTTGCCCATTTATGTCAGCGACCAATTGGCGCACACATCGCTAGACAAAAGGCCTATTGCCAATGAAAAAACCATTCTTTTTAAAGCCTTACCTGGCCGCGATAAAAGTCTTTTTATCTTATCTCCCCTATTTTTTGCCATAGTACTGTTAGCATTGGTGGTATTCAAGACCTATACCGACTACAAAAAAAACAAACGCACCAAATGGCTCGATTTCGGTCTGTTCTTTCTAAGCGGCGCAGCTGGTTTGTTGATCAGTTTTCTTTGGTTCGTAACCGACCATGCCTCAACCAAGCTTAATTTTAATATCCTTTGGGCATTTCCCCTGAACCTGCTTATTGCCTTCATGCTTCTAAAGGCAAGGCCGGTTAAGCAATGGTTGTTGAACTATCTCTGGGTTTTATTGGCTTTTTTAGCAATTACCATGTTGCTATGGTTGTTCAAACTACAAATTTTCTCTCCACTTATTATTTTTTTGATGCTGGCATTGGGATTTAGATATCTATTTTTGCTGCATTACTTCAAACATGAAATCGACAACTCGTAAAGTTGAATAAGACAACATTGCGATGAACTGGCACTTGAACCTAAAAACATGAACCTACTCACAGTAGAAAATATATCGAAGGCATACGGAGAACTGGTACTCTTCAAAGACCTCTCATTCGGCATCAATAAAGACCAGAAAATCGCATTCATTGCGAAAAACGGTACAGGCAAGACCTCTATCCTGAGAATGCTTTCGGGTAAGGATACTCCTGACACAGGACAAATAAGTTACCGAAAAGGTATTCGTGTCTCTTTTTTAGATCAAGAACCGGAACTCAACCTTGATCTCACCATTGAGCAAACCATTTTCGCATCTGACAATGAAGTGCTTCAAGTAATCTTGAACTATGAAAAAGCTTTAGAAAACACTGAAGATGCCGATGCCTACCAAACGGCATTCGACGCCATGGACCGTTTTGACGCTTGGGATTTCGAGACCCAGTACAAGCAGATACTTTTCAAGTTAAAACTTGAAGACCTACATGTAAAGGTCGGACTGCTTTCGGGTGGACAAAAAAAACGCCTGGCCTTGGCGAACGCCCTGATCAACAGACCCGAACTATTGATCCTTGACGAACCAACAAACCATTTAGACCTTGAAATGATCGAATGGTTAGAACAGTATTTCGCCAAAGAGAACATGACCCTGTTCATGGTCACGCACGACCGGTACTTTTTAGAAAGGGTCTGTACCGAGATCGTGGAATTGGATAACGGAAAACTGATTCCGTACAAAGGTAATTACTCCTATTATCTAGAGAAGAAAGAAGCCCGCATTGAGCAAGAAGCCGTAGAGGAGCACAAGACAAAGCTACTTTTCAAAAAAGAGTTGACCTGGATGCGAAGGCAGCCAAAGGCGCGAACCACCAAATCAAAATCGCGCATCAATGATTTTCAAGATATAAAGGAAAAAGCAAGCCAAAGACGAAAAGAGTACCAGATCGAACTGGAAATTAATATGGAACGTATGGGAAGTAAAATTCTCGAACTCCATAAAATTTCCAAATCATACCCCAATAAACCCATTCTGAACAAGTTCGAATACATCTTCTTGAGAGGCGAGCGCATAGGCATCATTGGCAAAAACGGTACAGGAAAGTCTACTTTTTTGAATATTCTGTCAGGTCTGGATAATCCTGATTCCGGTAAGGTAGTGGTTGGCGAGACCATCAAATTCGGTTACTATACCCAAAAAGGCATTCAAATAAAAGAAGGCCAAAAAGTGATCGACGTGGTTCGCGAATTCGGCGATTTTATTCCGCTCATGAAAGGGAGACAGATTTCTGCACAACAACTTTTAGAACGCTTTCTCTTTGACCGTAAAAAGCAGTACGACTTTGTGGACAAGTTGAGTGGCGGCGAACGTAAACGCTTGTATTTGTGTACGGTACTGATTCAAAATCCGAACTTTTTGATTCTGGATGAGCCAACCAATGATCTTGATATCGTCACTTTGAACGTATTGGAAAGTTTCTTGTTAGATTTTCCAGGATGCCTTTTGGTAGTTTCGCACGACCGTTATTTCATGGATAAGATCGTCGATCACCTTTTTGTGTTTCGCGGTGATGCGGTCGTGGAAGATTTTCCGGGAAATTATTCAGATTTCAGGGCCTATGAAGATAGTGTACTAGTGGAGAACAAAGCCGAAAAGGAGAAAAATAAAGATTCGAAACCTTCAAAGAATTCTTGGAAGACGGACGATAAAAAAATACAGCTTTCCTTTGCTGAACAAAAAGAACACAAATCTCTAGAAAAGGAGATTCAACAGTTAGAAGCGAAAAAAGAAGCCCTGCAACTAAAGTTCACCGAAGGTTCACTTTCTGGAGATGAAATAGCCAGATTATCTATTGAACTAAAAGGAATTTCAGACCAGATCGAAGCGAAAACTGAACGATGGTTCGAGCTTTCCGCATTGATCGAATAGCGACTGAACTGAAAATAAGGCCTATAGTCCGATAATCAAAAAGCGGGTTTACCCCTTGAAGGAAGGTCGCTGAAACGTAGCGGCAATCTAAAGAAATCAATGCGAAACCTCATCAAATACCTCACCCACCAAGTAACGGCCACAAACCAGCACGGTGTCCACTCCCCTTTCGTATACAATTACCTGACCCAGTGCCTTTACCAACAAAAGGATTTTAAGACTTCCAAAAGTTTGAACGTGCTGTTAAATAGCATGGCATACTTTAGCATCGGATCTATCAAGACCATTTCAAGTGACCCAGAAATTGAAAATAGAATACATGAAGCCGTCAACGTTCGCATGAATCAAAAGCCCCCCTTTGATATGTTCTACTTTGAACATCCACCAGAAGAACTGGAGCTGCAATCGAAAGACATTCATAATGATACCGTACTATTCATAACCAACATTTATCTTAGCCGAAGCTCTGAAAATGCATGGCAACATATGAAAGAACAACCTATTTTTACGGTAAGTATTGACCTGTTCCATTGTGGCCTTCTATTTTTTAGAAAAGAGCAGGTGAAAGAACATTTTAAAATACGGATTTAAACCTGTAATTTTAAAAAACATTCTTAGACTATGAGTACTAATTCCATTTATATCACTTTGGGAATCGTTTTTGCCGCATATTTGGTCATATCGATGACTACACGTGGCAGATCAAAAGCCAGAAAATCGCGTAAATTCATGGATGATTATAAACGGAGGAAAAAAAGTGAGTAGTAAAATGGCGTCAGGCCTTCATAATCATACGAACCGTATTTTTTCAAACCACGAATTTTAAGTTTTAACCATACACCCCCTAGCAAAGCGGCGTTAAACCCTACACCAGACCTATGAAAATATACACCAAGACAGGAGATAACGGCACAACGGCCCTTTTTGGTGGTACCCGGGTCGCCAAGTATCATATTAGAATAGAAAGCTATGGCACCGTTGATGAGCTGAACTCTTGGCTGGGGCTGGTAAGAGACCAAGAAATCGATTCTCATTCTAAAAAAGTGTTGACCCTGATACAACATAAATTATTCACTGTCGGGGCAATCTTAGCCACCGATCCCGAAAAAGCCATCTTAAAAAACGGTAAAGAAAGGCTCAACATTCCGAAGATCTCAGCATCGGATACTGAACTTTTAGAACACGAAATGGACATCATGGATGAAAGTTTGCCGCCCATGACCCATTTCATCCTTCCCGGAGGACATACCACCGTGTCATATTGTCACCTGGCCCGAACGGTTTGCAGAAGGGCCGAGCGTTTGGCGACCCACTTATACGAAAATGAGCCCTTCGATGAACATGTGCTACATTACCTCAACCGATTATCAGACTACCTCTTCGTCTTGGCACGAAAATTGTCGAAAGACCTTGACGCAAATGAAATAAAATGGATTCCTGAGAAAAAAGGCTAATAAATCCGTTTTTTATTCGTTATCAAATTATTAAAGTGAAAATAATTTTATTAAAAACAGCAAATGACTTGGCTGTTTCATTTTTAAAATTACTTTTGCAAAAATTTTAAAATCAAACTGTTACAATGTATTGGACACTAGAATTAGCATCTTATCTAAGCGATGCACCTTGGCCCGCTACCAAAGACGAATTAATAGATTTTTCGATTCGTACTGGTGCTCCGTTGGAGGTTGTTGAAAACCTACAATCAATGGAAGAAGAAGGTGGAGAAATCTATGAATCAATCGATGAGATTTGGCCAGATTATCCTACCGAAGAAGACTACCTCTGGAACGAGGATGAATATTAATAGCATTTCGCTAAATTGAATTTGAAAAGTCTCCATGGAGGCTTTTTTTTTATGTAATTTTGGCAGCTGATATACCTGTTTTGGCGGTTATCAGAAACTGGAATGCCTTTTGTTCAATGCAAAGGCGGCGACAATAACGGTACCAACCAAACAACAAGCTAGAACGGTACCTCCATCTATTTAAAACAATACTATGAGTTTTATAAATTCAATTCTAAAGGCGTTCGTAGGCGATAAATCGCAAAAAGATGTCAAGGGAATGCAACCTTTGGTCAATCAAATCAGGTCTTTCGAAAACGCGCTAGAAGCTTTAAGTAACGATGAACTGCGTAGCAAGACCGTTGCCTTCAAAGCGAAGATCAAGCAAGACAGAAGCGATATTGACGCTAAAATAGAAGCACTTGAAGCAGCAGTTAGGGCATCAAAAGATATCGACAAGAACGAAGATACCTATGCCGAGATTGATGCCTTAAAAGAAGAAGGTTATAAAATCACCGAGAAAACCCTTAACGAAATTCTGCCCGAAGCCTTTGCTGTGGTGAAGGAGACCGCTAAACGCTTCGTGAACAGTACAAGTATCGAGGTTACCGCTTCTGAGTACGATCGTGAACTTTCCGGCACCAAAGACTATGTAACCCTAAGTGGTACGAAGGCTATTTGGAGTAATTCTTGGGATGCCGCGGGAAAGGCCATCACGTGGGATATGGTACATTATGACGTACAACTTATCGGTGGTATAGCATTGCATCAGGGAAAAATCGCCGAGATGCAGACCGGTGAAGGTAAGACCCTTGTGGCTACCCTGCCCTTGTACCTGAATGCACTAACAGGAAATGGGGCACATTTGGTAACGGTTAATGACTACCTAGCCAAACGCGATAGTGCATGGATGGCACCCATTTTCCAGTTTCATGGCCTTTCAGTGGATTGTATCGATCATCATACACCTAATTCAGATGGCCGAAGGGCCGCCTATAACGCAGATATTACCTATGGCACCAATAATGAGTTCGGTTTCGACTATTTAAGGGATAACATGGCACATTTGCCGACCGATCTCGTTCAGCGAAAACACAATTACGCCATTGTAGATGAGGTCGATTCCGTTTTGGTCGATGATGCCCGAACACCCTTAATAATTTCAGGACCTGTGCCTGAAGGGGATCGCCATGAATTCAACGAACTAAAACCAAAGATCGCAGATATCGTTCAAAAACAACGCCAACATTTGACAGGGGTTCTGGCAGAAGCAAAGAAACTTATCAGTGCGGGCGATACCAAAGAAGGTGGTTTCCTCTTGCTTCGCGTTTTCCGTGGTTTGCCCAAGAATAAGGCGTTGATAAAGTTCTTAAGTGAGGAAGGTAACAAACAATTACTACAGAAGACCGAGAACTTCTACATGCAAGATAACAATCGCGAAATGCCGAAGGTCGATGAAGATCTTCTATTTGTGATCGACGAGAAGAACAACCAGATCGAACTGACCGATAAAGGCGTGGAATACATCTCAGGTGTTCAGGATAAGGACTTCTTCGTAATGCCCGATATCGGAAGTGAGATTGCTCAAATAGAAAGTCAAAACCTTGAAATAGAAAAAGAGGCCGAACTTAAAGATGCTCTTTTTAAAGAATTTGCGGTGAAGAGTGAACGCATTCATACCATGAGCCAGCTTCTAAAGGCCTACACGCTCTTTGAAAAGGATGTGGAATACGTTGTCATGGAAAACAAGGTGATGATCGTAGACGAACAAACTGGGCGTATTATGGATGGCCGTCGCTATTCTGACGGACTACATCAAGCGATCGAAGCTAAAGAGAACGTGAAGATCGAAGCCTTGACCCAAACCTTTGCAACGGTCACCTTACAGAACTATTTTAGAATGTACAGCAAGCTCGCTGGCATGACCGGAACCGCAGTTACCGAAGCAGGCGAATTCTGGGAAATTTATAAGTTAGATGTGGTTGAAATCCCAACGAACCGCCCCATAGCACGTGACGACAGAAACGACCTGATCTATAAGACCAAACGCGAAAAATATAATGCCATCATCGATGAGGTAACCAAACTTTCAGAATCTGGAAGACCTGTTTTGATAGGTACCACTTCGGTAGAAATTTCAGAACTATTATCTCGAATGCTGACCATTCGTAAAGTTCCCCATAATGTTTTGAACGCAAAATTGCACAAAAAGGAAGCAGATGTTGTAGCCGAGGCCGGTAAATCGGGCATCGTTACCATCGCTACCAACATGGCGGGGCGTGGTACCGATATCAAGTTATCGCCCGAGGTCAAGGCTGCCGGTGGTTTGGCCATTGTAGGTACAGAGCGACATGATTCACGTCGGGTAGACAGACAGTTACGAGGTCGTTCTGGGCGGCAGGGAGATCCTGGAACATCGCAATTCTACGTATCACTCGAAGATAATCTGATGCGTTTGTTCGGCTCAGACAGAGTAGCCAAAATGATGGATAAAATGGGACTTGAAGAGGGAGAGGTCATTCAACACTCGATGATGACCAAATCTATCGAACGTGCCCAAAAGAAAGTAGAGGAAAACAACTTCGGGGTGCGCAAGCGTCTTTTAGAATATGACGATGTCATGAACGCCCAAAGAGAGGTCGTTTACAAAAGAAGGCGGCACGCGCTTCAAGGCGAACGGCTTCAGGTAGACATTGCCAATATGGTCTATGATACCTGTGAAGTAGTTGCCGATACCAATAAAGCGGCCAATGACTATAAGAATTTCGAATTTGAATTGATCAAGTATTTTTCAATCACTTCACCGATTTCGGAGCAGGAATTCGAAAAAATGAACGTACAGGATATTTCTTCAAGAATATATAAACATGCCTACGATCACTATCAAGAAAAAATACAGCGCAATGCGGCCACAGCTTTTCCAGTTATAAAGCAGGTTTATGAAAAAGAAGCGAACAAGTTCGAGCGTATTGTAGTGCCGTTTACCGATGGTATAAAAACCCTGAATGTAGTCACCAATTTAAAACAGGCATACGAAAGCCACGGGGCCCAATTGGTCACCGATTTTGAAAAGAACATATCGTTGGCCATCATTGACGATTCTTGGAAAACCCATCTTCGCAAAATGGACGAGCTGAAACAATCGGTTCAATTAGCTGTTCATGAACAAAAAGATCCCCTGTTAATCTATAAGTTCGAGGCTTTTGAACTTTTCAAGGCCATGATCGAAAAAGTAAATAAAGAAGTGGTTTCCTTCTTGTTCAAAGGGGAATTGCCGAGTGGAAACCCAAGTGAGATAAAGGAGGCCAGAACTATAAGTAGACCAAGGGAGAATACGCAGACGAGCAAAGAAGAAATTCCAAACAGTGATGAAAGATCCGCCCAAAGTAGGGCCATAGGCCAAAGTCAAGGCGGAAGACCGGCGGTAACTGAAACCATTACCCGTGAACAACCTAAAATAGGAAGAAACGATCGCGTCACCATTAAGAACATCATGTCGGGTGAGAGCAAGGTATTGAAATACAAACAGGCCGAGCCCCTCATCATTAAGGGTGAGTGGGTCTTGACGGAAAATTAAAGACCATACTTTTTAAGTTTTGAACGGCAACCATTGGTTGCCTTTTTTTTTGCCGTCACCACAAAGCTAAACCCGCTTTTGCCACAGGTGATGTGCCACCTTCCTCTTCAACGTTTCATTACCCTGCCCAAAATAATATTCCCAAAAAAATACATATCTTTAAGAACAACAACTAATCCACCAAAGATGAAGACCACAAGACGTAAATTTCTTTCTTCCATAAGCATGCTGGCCGCCACAACCGCCATGCCTCTTCATGCCTTTAGTTTTGGCGCTTCCAAAAAGCTGAAGGTAGCCCTGATAGGTACTGGAATTCGCGGCATTACCTTTTGGGGTAAACGTCTTGTTGATGAGTACTCAGACATTCTTGAGTTTGTTGGACTAAGTGACATCAACCCGAGCAGGTTGGAATATGGTAAAGAATTCATTGGAGCCACCTGCCCCACTTATGTCAACTTCGAGGAAATGATGAAAAAGTCAAAACCTGATTTACTCATCGTGACCACCAAAGACAGCACCCACCATGAGTTTATCGTCAAAGGCTTGCAAATGGGTTGCGATGTACTTACAGAAAAACCGATGACCACTGATGAAGTCAAATGTCAATCGATACTAGACGCAGAGAGAAAATCGGGTAAGAACCTCATTGTCGGTTTCAACTATCGATGGAGTCCGTATGCCACCGAGATCAAAAAATTACTCAAGAGCAATTCCGTAGGTAAGTTGGTCTCCGTAGACTTTCATTGGTATTTGAACACCTATCATGGCGCTTCCTATTTTAGAAGATGGCACGGCGAAATGGAAAACGGGGGTTCACTTTGGGTCCATAAGGCAAGTCATCATTTTGATCTGCTCAACTGGTGGATCGACTCGGAACCGAGTGAGGTATTTGCTTTTGGCGACCTTGAATTTTATGGTAAGAACGGCCCGTTCCGTGGAAAAAACTGTAGAAGTTGTGACCATACGGACACATGCGATTTTTATTGGGATATTACCAAAGACCAAAGCGCTAAAAAACTTTATGCCGATCATGAGCATGAAGATGGTTATTTACGCGATAACTGTCTCTTTCGGGAAGAGATCGATATCTACGATAAAATGTCGGCACAGATTAAATATGCCAACAATGTAGTTGTCAATTACTCGCTAACCACCTACTCCCCTTTGGAAGGATGGCGGGTTTCATTTAATGGTACAGAGGGCCGTATGGAAGCATGGCTTGACATTCCATACAATAAGAACATTCGGGTAAACCAAGAAGACATGCATGCCAAGGAAATGGAACAGTCTGAACAGACTGAACTTGATAGGCAGCCCATTATCGTTCATAAGTTATGGAAAGAGCATGAAACCCTTGATGTTACCGTAGAACGAAACGGACATGGTGGCGGTGATGGCAGATTGCAGGACAAGATATTTAAAACCCCAGGAATGGATGACGAATTTGGAAGAAGTGCAGGTATACGTGACGGTGCGATGTCAATCTTGATAGGTATTGCAGCTCGAAGAAGTATCGAAAGTAAGCAAGCCATTAAAATTGAAAGTCTTACCGACCTTGTTCCAAAAATCAAAAGATCTTAGTTCTATTTTTTAGCTACGTTACGCATCTTGCTGCAATGTTAACCAAGTAATCACCTGACGGGAGCATCTTGGATTTCGAAAGTTGTAAAGGATTACAAATTAAATGCTTGAAATTATCTCATTTGCTAAAACATAATTAGTTTTACCGGGTAATTCGTTGTAACCTAAAGAGCACATTTTGGAAAAGAAAATAAAACTGACCGACATGCCAAAAGACCGTAAGTTACAGGAAAGACTTCAGAGCAAAGCGCGCCTGGTTCTTAAAGTCAACTATTTCACCTCTGTATTTTCACTGATCTTCTGTTGCATATGTTTGTTCCTTCTTGATATTACAAAGGTAATTCCGTTTGTTTTTCTAGCTTTCGGGGTGTTGAACCTAACCAATACAATACTATATTATTACCACAAGAACCTCACCCTGACCTACAACATCGTTTCCATAATGACACTTGCGGGAGCTACCATCATCACGTTGTTCAGTGGTGGTATCAACAGTCCGTTTATCTTTGTACTGGCCCTTATCGTTGTCGCCGGTTATGTCACCACTAAATCGTACGGTACGCTTTATTTGAACCTGAACCTACTGATCATCGTTTTGATCTACTCCCAAAGTATCGCCGATTTTAGTTTTGCAAGCAATGTCATCCCTGAAAAATCAAGGAATATTTTCGCGCTACTCAGTGTGCTATTTTCAGTTTACCTGTTAGGCGGTGTTTTCGGCAAGAACCTTCTAAACGCCCACCATAACCTTTATAAGACAAAAGATCTTTTGGAAGGTAAGATAAATGAGAAGGAAACCCTGTTAAAAGAAGTACATCACAGGGTGAAAAATAACCTCCAGACGGTTTCTAGTTTATTGAGCCTTCAGTCTCGTAACGTTGATGATGCCGCTACTAAAAGCCTCCTTAAAAGCAGTCAAAATCGAGTAATCGCCATGGCCATGGTACATGAGATGTTGTATATGCGAGAGGATATTTCCAAAATAGGGTATAAATCCTATGTACAAGAACTTGCTGAATATCTCGTAAGATCAATAAAGGGCACAAGCAGTAATATTACCCTAGATATCGACATTCCCGACGTAAAACTAAACATTGACACCGCGATTCCGCTGGGCTTACTTATCAATGAAGCCGTTACCAACGCTTTAAAATACGGAATCGTAGACGACGACCAGGGCATCGTTTTCATCCGCTTGCGCAAGGGCGACCATGGTGAGTTCATTCTGAATATTGGGGATACCGGCAATGGCTATGCGGAAAGCATCAACCACAAAACCACCAAGTCACTTGGCCTTAAACTGATACACAACCTTGCCCGTCAACTTCGTGGTAGCATCATTAGGGATATTACGCAAAAGGGCACCCACTACATCGTAAAATTTAAGGAAATAAAAGAGCAGATACCTACGGTTGCCTAAATGAAGGATCTTCTTCGCTGAACCAGCAGCAATTTTAACCAGCGGGCTTACAGGTGTCAAATTGATAATGCCGTGAGATATAACCGTGTACCTGCAATGGTTACCATATACTTTTTTCCCTATATTTAGAGGGCTAATTAAAGAAACTCCAAAAATGCTCAAAAAACTACTTCTAGTGTTCCTATTATTAGGTACAACAGTTCATTCACAAGACTATTTTTTCAAGAAATTCCATCCCTTCAATGCCGCTGTTCCGAGTCCGGAGGAATTTCTAGGTTATGGTATAGGGGAACATCATACCCGGCATGATTTGATCGTCGCCTACATGGCAAAATTGGCGGAAACCTCGGATAGGGCGACCCTCTATGAATACGGAAAGACGCATGAGGGCCGAAAGTTGGTCATGTTGACAATTACATCGCCGGAAAATTTGGCCAATATAGATAATCTGAAACAACAACATCTTGCCTTTACAGATCCCACAAAAAATAGTTCCAACTATGGTGATGTTCCAATTTTCATCAACCTGGCCTACAATGTACATGGTAATGAACCATCAACTTCAGAGGCGGCACTTCTGACCGCTTATACCTTTGCAGCGTCGAACAGCGCCGAAATATTGGGCTATCTTGATCATGCCGTTATTATGGTGGATCCCACAATTAATCCTGATGGCCGAGACAGGCATACGCAATGGGCGAATACGTATCAAGGCACCCCCAATGTTGCCGATCCCCAAGACGCTGAGCACAATGAATACTGGCCCGGAGGAAGAACCAACCACTATTGGTTCGATTTGAACAGGGATTGGCTATTGGCAGTTAACCCTGAAAGTAGGGCGAAGCTGAAATGGTACCATGATTGGTACCCTAACGTGGTCACCGATTTTCATGAAATGGGCAGCAACTCAACACACTTTTTTGAACCGATGAAGACCAACGGTTCATTGGATCCCATCATGCCAAAGGAGAATTATGTTGATTTGAACGACCTATTCGGGGCCGAGTTCGCCAAGGCCTTGGATAGCATTGGTTCGTTATATTTTACCAAGGAAGTGTTCGATGGCACGTACCCAGGTTATGGTTCTTCCTATCCTGACCTGCAAGGGGGGTTAGGTCTCCTATTTGAACAGGCAAGTTCAAGGGGTCATGAACAGACCACTGCCTTCGGGAAGATCACTTTTCCGTTTACCATTAGAAATCAATATACTTCTGGGATGACGACGGTGAAAACAGCGGTAGCGAACAAGGCCTATATGCGCAAATACCAGCAAGATTTCTTCAAAAGCGCCCTTACCAATTCCGCCAAAAGTAAAATACGGGGCTATACCTTCGGTGATGAACGTGACCAAAACCGAACCAAAGCCTTTATCGATAAACTTCTATTGCACAAAATCGAAGTTTATAAATCGGGCAACAACTACGTGGTGCCTACCAAACAA
This sequence comes from Flavobacteriaceae bacterium, assembly GCA_050330515.1. Classification (GTDB taxonomy): domain Bacteria; phylum Bacteroidota; class Bacteroidia; order Flavobacteriales; family Flavobacteriaceae; genus Maribacter_C. The sequence goes on from JBHJNU010000062.1 coordinate 19,813, forward strand.
CCGCAATATAGAATGGTGCAGACCATGTTCGAAACCTATACGAAGTACCGTGATAGTGTTTATTACGATGCCTCTGCTTGGTCTGTAGGTAATTTTTACAACATGAAGTACAAACCGGTCGCCACTTTGAACATGGGCGATAAGATCGAAAGTACCGATAAGTTGGTATCTGTTGCCGCTGTCCAAAAATCCGAATATGCCTATATCATTGATTGGGAAGACTATAACGCCCCGGCCGTTCTGAACTACCTACAACAAAACGGACTCGTTCTTTCGTCAAGTTTCAAGCCATTTACCGCCAAAATTGGAAACGATTCGAAAAGTTTCGGTTTCGGTACCTTGGTGCTTCCGGTAAGCCTTCAAAAGAAGGATCCTTCAGAAATATTCAAATTACTGCAAACCGCCCAAACTAAATACGATGTGCCCATGTATGCCGTAAATTCGGGTTATAATCTTAAAGGTATCGATTTGGGCAGTGGTTTTATACAACCCTTGAAAAACGTCCAAGCTGCAATGCTGATTGGCGATGGCACCCGTTCGTATGAGGCCGGTGAAGTCTGGCATCTATTGGATACGCGCATGAATATGCCCATAAGCAAGATACCAATGCGCAATTTCGACCGGAGCAACTTTGATAAATACTCCACCTTGGTAATGGTTTCTGGCGATTACAAACTGACCAAAAAACAACAAGAGAAAATCAACGCATGGATCAGCAAGGGCAATACCCTGGTTACCATAGGAACCGCCTCAAGCTGGGCCATCAAAAATAAGCTTGTAAAGGAAAAACTGACCAATGTTGAAAAGGACTCCATAGAAAAAGATTCCCCAAAAGTGACAGTTCGTAGGCCTTATGTTGATGCCGAAGAGAATATAGGCAAAGAAAGTGTCGGGGGCATAATTCTAAAAGCCGACATCGACATTACTCATCCACTTGCCTTTGGATATCATGATACTACTATTCCCGTTTACAAGAACAATACCGTTTGGTTGGCGCCAAGTGAGAATGAGTACGCGACGGTAGGCAAGTACGCCAATGACCCTTTGATCGACGGTTACATTACAAAAAAGAACATGGAAGAATACCTGAAACCTTCAGCCTCATTGATCGTGAGCAAAGTAGGTAGTGGTCGTGTTGTCATGTTCGCAGACAACCCAAATTTCAGGGGGTCTTGGTACGGTACGAACCGGCTGTTTTTGAACGCGCTGTTCTTGGGTGATAAGATAGAGGTGCCTTCTGAGAACTAATTTTTAAAAGCGTAAATTTTTCAATAGCTTGATTTGCTGATTTTATGCGGAAAATAGCGAACACTACTATCCGTCTAAGTGGCTCACTACCAGTTGGCCGTTTGCAGCAGTTGAAAACCGCAGCTATTTTGAATGGATTGCACCCCTATTGCACAGCCTACTCGATAAGACTGAGCGAATATCATTACCGACAAAAGCGCCTATATACAAACTAGAAACCAAAAATATGAAACCAAAATTACTGCTAGCCCTTACCATTTTATGTAGCCTAGGTGCAATCGCGCAATCAACCACGGGCGACGGACCGCATGCCCAGCTTATCATTCGTGGTGTTATGCTTGTCAACGGTAACGGGGCACCACCCCTCGGTCCGATTGACATTGTAGTTGAAAACGATATCATCAAAAACATAGAAGTTGTGGGTTATGATGGGCTACCTATCGATCAATCAGCACGACCAAAATTAAAACCAGGCGGTAAAGAACTAGATTGCTCGGGTATGTACCTACTTCCCGGATTCATTGACATGCATACCCATATTGGAGGTGCTTCCCAGGGTGCAGAACCCGAGTACGTCTTTAAACTTTGGATGGCCCATGGGGTCACCACCGTGCGTGAAGTTGGTGGAAAAGGTATCGATTGGTCGCTCGACCTTATGCGCAAAAGCGCCAAACACGAAATTGTTGCCCCAAGAATACTTACCTATACGGGTTTCGGTCAAAAAAGCGAAGGATTTAATCCGTTGAACGATATACCCATTTCAACCCCGGAACAGGCGCGTGAATGGGTACGCGCGAATGCCAAAAAAGGAGCGCAGGGCATTAAGTTCTTCGGTGCAGAACCAGAGATCATGGCGGCAGCCTTGGACGAGAATAAGAAATTAGGTCTTGGTTCGGCCTGCCACCATGCACAGATGAGCGTTGCCCGATGGAACGTATTGCATTCGGCCAGAGCGGGATTGACCTCTATGGAACACTGGTATGGGCTTCCAGAAGCCCTTTTTGACGATAGAACGGTGCAAGACTTTCCCTTGGACTATAACTACCAGAATGAACAGCACCGCTTTGAAAATGCAGGAAACCTTTGGGCGCAAGCCGCGAAACCCTATTCGCCTCATTGGGAAAAAGTGATGACCGAACTGCTCGAACTAAAGTTCACCCTGGATCCTACTTTCAATATTTACGAGGCCAGCCGCGACCTGCACAGAGCCCGACGCGCAGAATGGCACGAAGAGTACACCCTGCCATCACTATGGGAATTCTATCAACCCAGTAAGATCTCCCATGGTAGTTACTGGCATGATTGGGGTACCGAACAAGAAGTATCATGGCGAAAGAATTTCAATCTTTGGATGACCTTTGTGAACGAATACAAAAACAGGGGCGGACGCGTAACCACCGGTTCAGATTCGGGCTTTATCTTTCAATTGTACGGCTTTGCGTACATAAGAGAGCTGGAATTGTTGCGTGAAGCGGGCTTCCACCCTTTAGAAGTCATTCGCTCCGCTACCCTGAACGGTGCGGAAGCCTTAGGTATGGATGACAAAATCGGCTCGGTGGCCATCGGAAAATTGGCAGACTTCGTAGTGGTCGATGCCAACCCCCTTGCCAATTTAAAGGTACTGTACGGCACGGGCGCCATCAAATTGACCGACAAAAATGAAGTCATTCGCGAAGGAGGTATCAAGTATACCATCAAAGACGGTGTAATCTATGATGCAAAAGGTCTGTTGGCAGAAGTCAAACAAATGGTCGACGCCGAGAAAGCGAAAACAGGGTATAAGATCCTGCAACCTGGCATTAAAGAATAATTTTTGGCACTTTACCCGGGTTTTTGGATGTCGAAATTGTTTGTTCAAGGTTACCTTGATACAACATAAGACCCCATTTTCGGACAACGCTTATTAGCTTAAGATGCTCAAAACAAAAAAGCCCTTCCTGTCTCAAACCGACAAGAGGGGCCACTTTTTTCTAGTGGGATAATCGCTTACTGGCGAGCCTTAACCTTAATAGTCCGTAACTCGGCTTTTGGTCTTAGGGAGTTGATAATCAAGCCTCCGATTAAAATAATAGGAATCAATGTGAATAGTACCATAACAATATATTTTTTGTTTTTAAATTCTGAATATTGATGTTAAGCCATTTTGGCCACATCTCGTTTGGTTTTAAAAGCCAACGCTTTCTTTACTCTTGAATTTTTGAATTTATATAAACGTGCAATACTTTTTTCGTTTGTATTCGCAGTTTTGATAATAGGGGAAGCAACAACAGTGCCACGATCCAGATCAGTATCCATTTTAGGGCTTGTAACTTCAACATAGCTTTCAATTTTTAGGTTAAACTCTTTAATTGGGGTACCGGTTTCTGCGAATGCATTTATACTGGTAATCAAAACAACTAGTAAGGTTAAAATGGTTTTCATAACTAACATTTGGGTACTACTAAATAACCTCGAATAGTGCGCCCTGTTCGTTTTGATTCGCTGAAATACCCTGTATTTTCGGTATGTGAAGAAAATAAGGTTAAAGGGTAGAAAAGCATCGACAAGTGAATCCGAACCCCGATTCACCTTATCGTATTTAAGTGGTTTTAATCGAGTGTTTTGAAGGGTAATCTCAATCTAAATGGTAAGACTTAATGACTTTTTTCACACCTATTTAAAACATATGACAAGAGAAATCATCGAATAAGGTATTCCCATTGTTCGATACGCCAATTCATTCGTACCTCAAAAAGTAAAACCGTCCCAACCATTAAAATTTAATATTTCGATATCTTTATCACCATGTGCTATGATATCAAAGCTAACCTAGAAGCCCAACTGACACGGGCGAAGCGCGCTGGCGACCTAAGGGCCATGGAGGAAATATGGGAAAAATTAGCCCCATTAACCGACCTGCCCTTATACCATACATCGGGCTTTAACCATCCTGAACTACTGATCTACACCGATCGCTCGCCTGATTTTCCTGAAGTGGCCACTTGGGGATTGGTACCTCATTGGGTCAATGATCACGACCAACTTAAAAAAACCTGGAACAATACCCTAAACGCCCGCGGGGAGACCATTTTCGAAAAAGCCTCGTTCCGGAACTCGGCACAGAACAATCGATGCCTTATCTTTATTGACGGCTTTTATGAGCACCATCATTTCGGGGGCAAGACATATCCTTTTTTCGTTTATAACAAAAATAACAAACCCCTTGCCCTTGCCGGCCTTTGGAGCGAATGGCATGACCCGCTATCGGGCGGTATTATGAATACCTTTACCATAGTCACCACTAAAGGCAACGCTTTACTCGCCAAAATTCACAACAACCCTAAACTAGATGGCCCAAGAATGCCATTGATCCTTCCTGAAGAACTGGAAGACAAATGGCTGATCCACAGCAATGATCATCTAGACATCGAAAGTTTAAAGGAATTGATAAAATCCTACCCCGATGAAGAATTAACCTCCCATACGGTAGGTAAATTAAGGGGAAAGGAATACCTGGGTAATACTGAAACCATTTCCGATATGGTGTTCTATCCTGAACTGGTATTTTAGATCGAGCACAATTTTGGTTATCTTGCAGGGCGAACGAATAAATTTTCCATGAGCCAGCTAACGATAACAGCGACCATCATCGCCGAGGCCGAAAACCGAGATTTGGTCTTAGAATCACTTTTGAGCCTTATACCTCCAACCCTTGCCGAAGAGGGCTGCTTGAATTATGACCTGCATGAAGACCATACCGACCCCAACCGTTTTTTCTTCTATGAGAATTGGGTCACCCGAGAACATTGGTTGAAGCATAATGCAAGTGCACATATTGCCGCGCACAAAAAGCGCACCGATGGCGCCGTTCTGCAAGTAATCATTCATGAAATGTCTCCAATAAAGTAACTCAACTCATCTTTTTTAAGGGTATCGAAACGATAATAATTTGATATCTTTAACGAATGACCTTTGTAGAACATCCAATTTATGTCTTGGCCGTACTTTGTTTGATGGTTATTCTATCAGTTTATGCGGCGAACACCAAATGGGGCAGTAAAGTAGGGCCGGCGTTATTGGTAATTCTTTTTACCGCGGTACTGGCAAACTTAAAATTAATACCATCGGCATCGAATGCGATTCCCTTATATGATGGTATTTTTACCTATTTGGCACCCATCTCAATTTTCTATCTATTATTGGGCGTCAATTTAAAATCGGTAAAAAAAGCCGGTGCCCCGATGATCATTTTATTCCTTATAGGGTCGTTGGCCACAGCATTAGGCATTCTCGCCGCTTGGTTTATAATTTCTCCCCAAAATGTGCTGGGGGAAGACGGTAAGATCATTGCTGGCATGCTTGTTGGCACCTATACCGGGGGTAGTTTGAATTTTAACGCCATCGCCTTGGAATATGATTTTCAAGAGCGGGGCGTACTTTACGCGGGCACCATCGCCGTAGATAATGTGATCAGTACCATTTGGATCCTGGTCACTTTGATCATTCCTATGGTGCTTCGAAAATTCTGGAAGGACAAAAAGGTAGAACAAACGCTCGAAAAGGTAAGCTCGGAAGTAAAAAATCTTATGGACATGCATTCCCTTATGTGGATGGCCTTCTTGGGAATCGCCTGTTTTTATGTTGCTGAACAGGTTAAACAAGTGCTGCCCGATATACCCTTTATTTTAACCTTATCCACTTTAGGAATACTCTTGGCCCAGAGTAAATTCGTGTCGAACTTAAAAGGAAGTCATTCCCTTGGCCTCTATCTTGTTTATCTTTTTTTGGCCGTAATCGGTGCCTTTTGTGAATTTAGCGCGGTCATTGAGCTGAAAGAGATCGGGCTAATCCTATTACTATTTACTTCTACGGCGGTTATGTTACATGGCCTTGTCATTATTGTTTTAGGAGGTCTTGTCTATAAAGATTGGGAAATGATCGCCATTGCAAGCCAAGCCAATGTAGGTGGTGGCACTACGGCCATAGCTCTAGCTGAAACGTTCAATAGAAAAGAGCTCATGCTGCCTGCCATACTTGTGGGCACATTAGGTAACGCCCTTGGAACCTATTTGGGGTTTTTGGTAATTGCGATATTGTAACGAACAATACACAAAGTCAATTAAACGTTGTATGCTGATGAAAATAAAACTACATCACCAGTATGAAAAATTTGTGGGATGACACCGATGAGGGCAATACCCTTGGTACCATCGGTTCAGAAGGGGGCAAGATTATTCGAGATGAAGAACATGACCTTGGGGCAAGAATCACTTTAGAAGGTAAAGGCGATGTGTCCGCAGCATCTGTTGTACTTGACATCTATGGTGTAATTACGCATACCTGTTATTACAGCTCGATCGAAGAAGCTAAGGCCGATCTGGGACAATTGAAATCAAAAATTGAAAAGCTTCTTTACCACTATGAAATCGATGAATCGATGCGCGATAGCCAGTGGGACGAACAAATGGAAACACTGGTCAACGAAATTGAATCGCTATAGTTGGAGGCTATGCTCCGAAATCTCCAAATTCAAATAATACCTTTTTAAACTTTCCCCCAATATTCGAAAAATGCAAAGGCATCATCCGTTTTAAATTACAAAGTAGGTGCGGCATATTTCCTTTTCTATCTTTACAGCATGAGCCAAAAATCAAAACAAGTTTTCGCCTACGGTAGCGGACGGATAACCAAAGAGTTTCTTGGGTACATTAGAAAAATAACTGGGAAATCTAAACCCAAAATGTGCTTCCTACCCACAGCGACCGCCGATGATGAAGAGTATATTGCCCGATGGTACGAGGCCTGCGAAGGACTCGAGATAATACCAACCGTACTTCGTGTTTGGATCAACTCGGTTGACGAACAACGCTCATGGGAAGAACAGCTACTTCCTATGGATGCGATCGTAGTTGGCGGGGGAAACACACTTAACATGCTCGCCATTTGGCAAGCGCAGGGCATTGCCGAACTTTTGAAAACCGCCTATGAAAATGGCACGGTCATGGCAGGTGGTAGTGCGGGATCACTGTGCTGGTTCAATGCCGGCACTACTGATTCAAGACCCAAAGCTTATTCAATTGTCGAATGCCTTGGTTTTTTGGCCTATAGTCATTGTCCACATTACCATTCAGAAGCCTCGCGAATTCCGCTCTACCATGACAACATCAGAACGGGCAAGCTTAGTGGTGGCTATGCCTGCGATGACCGCGCGGGCGTTCATTTTTTAAACGGGGAATTGGAAAAGGCCGTCTCGCTAGATGCCGAGAACAATTCATATTATGTGCGTTTAGAAAATGGAAACGTGGTAGAAGAGAAAATTGCATCGGAGATCATCAAATGATTTTGCCCCATTTACGTTAGTTAGGATATTAATGCCATTACTTATGCTTTGCAAGTTTCCTGGTGTCTATTTGGTTATTATTGCTTTACTTCTTTCCTGCGGCGAGAAAAAGGAAATCTTAACTGGTAACCAAACCGATTTCTGTGCGACCGTTAAAAGGAATGATTCCATCAGCCTCTCCAAAGAACTGGCCGACCTTTCTGATCTAATGCGGCATCGAACGGGAATCTATGTCTTGGAGGACGGTGGTGGGGCGATGATCACTAGAGCATGGCTAAGTGAATACGCCGAGAAGTCCATCGATATTCAATATTTCATTTTTTCTACCGATAATGTGGGGCTGATTGCCATCGATTATCTCGTAAGAGCCGCAGATCGCGGTGTCAAGGTACGTCTGTTGGTAGACGATTTGATGGTAGATGCTGATATTCAAGATATTCTTACCTTGGACTCACATGAAAACATCGAAATAAAAGTCTATAACCCGGGCATAAATTTAGGTAAGAACATCGTAGGAAAGATCAAGAAGTTCACCACCGATTTTCGTTCCGCCAATCTTCGCATGCACAATAAGACCTTCATAGTTGACGAAAATGTGGTCATTACCGGCGGAAGAAATATCGCAGATGAATACTTCGATTACGACCATGAGTATAATTTCAGAGATCGTGACGTACTGCTGCTCGGCAAGGAAACCGAAAAAGTAAACACCTCGTTCATCCAATTTTGGAACAGCGAATTGAGTGTACCCATAATTAAATTGGCTAACGGACTTCCCACGATTACCGAAGGCGAAAATAGGTTTGACCGCCTGCATGAATATGCATGCAACCCCGACAATTTTTGGCCACAGGTACGCACTCAGATTGAAAATCTACCTACTGTATTTCCGTCGATAAAAGCGTCTAACAGATTGGTCTGGGTCGATGATGTTCAGTTCGTTTCGGACGACCCCGGTAAAAACGATGGCAATAGCGGACTCGGGGGTGGCGGAAAATCGACCAGTGCCCTGATCCGATTGGTAAAAAACGCTACGATCTCACTAGATATCCAGAGTCCGTATTTGATCACTTCTGAACTTGGCCGAGAACTTTTTAAAGCTGCTGTGCAAAGAGGTGTAAAGGTTCGAATACTTACAAATAGTTTGGCCTCTACAGATAACCTTGAGGCGTTTGCAGGGTATCAATCGGGCAGAAAGGAGTTGTTAGAAACAGGCGTTCGAATTTTTGAATTCCGCCCCGATGCCGAAGTGCGGATGAAGATCCTTACTGGTGAGCTACAGGCATCCATTGATTATGCCCCAATATTCGGACTTCATGCCAAATCGATGGTCATTGATGGAAAAACCACTGTAATCGGCACCTTCAACCTTGATCCAAGAAGCGCCAACCTGAATACGGAATGCATTACCATTATCCGAAGCGAGCAAGTAGCCCAAAATGTACTCAAAGGGATGGAAGAAGAATTCAGACCCGAAAATGCCTGGGAGACAACCCTAGAATTCAACCCCGATGCCGAAGTAGGTACCGTTAAAAGAGTAAAAACTTGGACCCGCAAAATTATTCCTGAAGATATTCTTTAAAAATCTGGTACAAGCCTAAGAACCTTCCTTTCGCAATACTTCCAATGGAGGACTGTTCAAAACACTTCTACTATTACCCAGACCTATCAATAGGACGAGTGCGACAATGCCGGGCATCAAAATAGCAAAGGGCACCCAAGAAGGTATAAAGGAAATATCAAAGACCAACAAGGCCAGCAACTGACTGCTGATTACGGACAGTAAAATTCCGATTCCTGCACCTAGAATTCCCAAGTAAAGATACTCCAAGGCCGCTATTTTTAATAGCTGTTTGCCGGTTGCACCGAGGGTTCGCAAGAGTACACTTTCTTTGATGCGTTGGTATTTACTGGTGCGCACCGAGCCTATCAGCACGATGATCCCAGTGAGGATGCTGAAAAAGGCCATAAAATTGATGACCCATGAAATCTTGTCCAAAATACCTTGAATTAGCACAAGAACTTGCCTAAGGTCGATGACGGAAACATTCGGGAATTGACGCACCAGGTCTTGCTGCAACTTGGCCGAGGTTTTTGCATCGGGAGAATGCGTGGAAAGTACATGAAACTGAGGCGCTTTCTCCAAAACACCGGTTGGAAAGATAATATTGAAATTCATACGCATTCGACTCCAATCAATTTCCCGTATGCTGCCCAAGACCGTTTTAATGAGCACCCCCTGCACATTAAAGTCTAGGGTGTCACCTACTTGTACCTGGGCATCTAAAGCTACGTTGTTCGAAAGGGAAATAGGCACCAACCCATCTAAGGGCATTTGTGAAGTGAACTGCCCCGAAGTTACTTTTTCTGTGGGGGTGAGCGAGTCGCGGTACGTAGCGCGAAATTCATGGTTGAGAATCCAGCTTTTTATAGTACTGGTAGTATCAAGTCGAATCGCATTGGCGGAAATACCTTTAATGGCCGCTACGCGCATGGTAATGATCGGAACATTATCAAGAATTTCAAGCCCTTTGGGGGTAATGGTATTGATAACTGCGCTCTTTTGATCAGATTGTACATCCATTAAGATAATATTCGGATTGGTATTACTACTATCCATCGTGGCCTTCGCCAACAGCATATCCTTAGTAAAATAAAGTGTACTTATCAAAAACGAACCTACCCCGATGGCCAGGATCAGCACCATCGTCTGATTATTGGGTCTGAAAAGGTTGCGTAAGCTTTGTCTCGCTATAAAGCCCCAAGAAGTTGGAAAGAACTTTTTTATGCCCTTCATCAAAAGAGAGGCAAAACCGGCAAGAACCGAAAAAGTTACTAAAATGCCCAATACGAAAGCAGCGGCAAAACGCCAATCGCGCAAAAGCCAAAATGAAAAAACAAAAACGAAAAGCAGGATACCCAAAAGCACAAAAAGAGTGGCCTTTCGCGACGTTATCGGTCCTTCCTGTATCCGTAGTACCTCTAACGGTGATACATACCAAGTACCCATCAGCGGTAAAAGCGCGAAGAGTACGGACATACATACACCTAACAATATTCCGGTCAAAATGGGCTTTACCGTGATAGACAAGGCCACGGTGAACGGTAAAAATCCTTGTAACAATAACGGAAACGATTGTTGTAATAAGAGTCCGGCCAGCGTTCCAAATAATCCGCCAACAAAACCCATCGCGGCTATCTGAAGTAGGTAGATATAAAATGTTTGTCTTCGGGTCGCCCCCAAACATTTGAGCACTGCAACGGCACGCAGCTTTTCTTTGATATAGATATGCACCGAGCTGGCAATGCCAACACAACCGAGCAATAATGCTATGAACGCGACCAGGTTCAGGAATCTTGCAAAATTGTCATAGGTTCGGCCCAAACGTTGGCCGGTATTGATATGGGTATCTATATCGGCATCCTCTAAATCTAAAATAGGGTCAAGGGATTCATCTAGCTTCTCGAGATCCATATTCGATGAGTTCACGAAGTAGTAATTGTAGTCAAGTCTACTTCCCGTCTGCAAAAGTCCGGTACCTTGGATCGCATCATAGGGCAAAACCACTACAGGTGCTATTGAAGCAGAAAGTGCGGAACTACCCGGTATGGATTTCAAGCTACCTTCTATGGCAAAAGTACTTTCCCCAATTTTGACACTATCACCTGTCTTAAGGCCGTACTGTAGCATTATGGTTGCATCGACCAAGGCCCTGTTAGTATCAAAATATGTTTTGGCCGCCGCTGCAGGATCAGTCTCCAACTCGCCATAAAAAGGGAACCCCCTTGATATACCCCGAACCGCTACTAATTTAGAGGCATCGGCCTTGGCAAAAGCCGCCATAGAGGCAAAACTCACTTCTTGCGCGTTAGCCCCCCCAAGAGAATCGATGATCGATAGCACCCGCTCATTGGGCAATTGCTTACTATCGATGATGAAATCGGCGCCCATCAATGATTTTGATTGAAGCGCAATATTATCCTGTAAATTTTCACTGAACGACTGAATCGAAACTACGGCCGCGATCCCTAAAATTATAGAGGCCATAAAAAGTAGCAATCTTTTTCCGCTCGACTTACCATCACGCCAAGCCATTTTAAGCAGCCAGTTGAAACCCGCATTCGTTATTTGAGGTTTATTGCTCACTATGCCAATGTGGTTTCATTCGTTAAAATCTTTCCACCCTTCAATCGCAGGATATGTTGGGTGCGTTTGGCAAGATCAAGGTCGTGGGTAACGATGACCAAGGTAGTTCCGGCCTCCCGATTTAGTTCTAAAAGTAGTTGAATCACCTTCTCACCGGTTTCCTCGTCAAGGTTTCCGGTGGGTTCATCGGCGAATAGGATCGACGGACTGTTAGAAAACGCCCTTGCCAAGGCGACGCGCTGCTGCTCGCCTCCAGACAGTTGGGAAGGATAGTGGTCGGTACGCCCCGCGAGACCTACTTTTTCTAGAAGTTCCTTGGCCCGGTGCATGGCGTTTTTAGCACCTTGAAGTTCCAGGGGCACACTTACGTTCTCAATTGCCGTTAGGGTTGGCAACAATTGAAAATCTTGAAAAATAAATCCTACATTTTTATTTCGCAGCAATGCACGTTGATCTTCGCTTAACGTGCCCAATTCCACACCGCAAAGTTCAATACTACCTTCATCAGCCTTGTCCAAACCAGCGCACAGACCTAATAATGTTGTTTTGCCGCTACCTGAAGGTCCCACGATCGAGAAGGTCGCGCCCGCCTCGATATCAAAAGTAATGGCATCGAGAACGGTCAGGTTTTTATCTCCGCTCGTGTAGGTCTTCCCCAGGTTACGAACGTTTAATATCTTTGTCATAGCAAGCGTTTTGTACTAGCTTGCAAAATAAGGAAATGATTTCGATGTAAAGACCATATGACGATGAGCAACCTCTTAAAGTTTAGTTATTTTTTTGTGATTCTTGGGATGCTTTCCTGCGGGGAAACAGGCGGCAAAAAAACAGATAAAAAATCAGTTGAGGTAAATCAGGTTCAAGAGGAAGACCAACCTGAAAAAAACATCAAAACCATTCTTTTTTTCGGAAACAGTCTTACAGCAGGTTATGGTTTGGACACCGAAGAATCCTTTCCTTCGCTTATTCAAGACAGATTAGATTCTTTAGGGCTCCGTTACAAAGTAATCAATGCGGGACTCAGTGGTGAAACCACGGCAGGTGGAAAGAGTCGACTGCAATGGGTGCTCAATCAAAAAGTAGATATTTTCGTATTGGAATTAGGAGCAAACGACGGTCTACGGGGGGTTCCGTTAAATGAAACCCGGAACAACCTGCAGGCGATCATAGATATGGTGTGGCAGAAAAATGCGGACACCAAGATCATTTTGGCGGGTATGATGATCCCGCCCAATATGGGACAGGATTATACCACCGAATTCAGAACTATTTTTCCTGAACTAGCGGAAAAGAACAAGGTGCTCTTAATTCCTTTTTTATTGGACGGGGTGGCAGGAAACCCGGATCTAAACCTCGCCGACGGAATACATCCTACCGCAGGGGGTCAAAAAATAGTGCGTGAAAACGTTTGGTCCATTTTGAAGAATCTCCTTTAATGTTTCCAGATTTTAAAATTAGGCCAATTTCGACTTGTTTCTTTTTGTAGTAAAGGCAAGTGCTTTTTTCACTCTTGAGTTTTTAAACTTGTATAAACGGGCCACTTCGTTTTTCTTTTCAAGTTCAACTTCTTTTTGCGAGCCTGACGTCACAATGGTCAATTCGACTGTTTCAACCTTTACCTCCGTAGCGCTATGCTGAGCTTGAGCTGCAACTCCGATCGTAAGAACAAATAATAAGGTAAAGATAGTTTTCATGACTTGCGTTTTGTTATAATCATAACTTGCGCAAGTGTATTTCAAAGGGGTATGATTCGTTCAAAAACCCTTTATTTTCGGTATCTGGGAAAAAATAGGATAAAGTGTAAAAAAGGTCCGACAATCGTCTGACACTCTAATTACCACTTAACGTTACGATGTGTTTTTAAACGAGGAAAACGATTATATTTTGAGCAGTAAGTTGGGGTCTGGGCAATTTTTTTGATAAAAATCGAGCTTCTCTTCAGAACACACTCCCGGATAGTCACCCTTCTTCCCTTCCAAATCAATGATCAGTTGAAAGTGGAGATGTGGGGCATAATTGACATTGATATCAGGGGTGCCCAAGGTTGCCAGCACCTCCCCTTTCTTGAACTTTTTTCCTTCATAAAGATGTTCAATCGAAGCAACCGATAAATGCCCATAAAGGGTATAAAATACCGATCCGTTCAAATCGTGTTTCAAGATTAGGGTAGGTCCGTAATCGCCTTCGGCGGCATTGTTCTGAAAACTATGCACCTCCCCGTTTGCCGGGGTCATAACGGTCGTTCCGGCAGCAGCCCAAAAATCGATTCCTAAGTGAATGTTTCTTCGGCTTCCGTTTACAGTAAAATTTGACTTGTTACTATACAAATTTCTTTTCTCTAAATAACCGCCGTAGGCTACAAGTGCATTGTTTCTGGTCAAAACGCAATCTATGTAGTCTTGGCATTGGTGATGATTTGTAATGTCGATGGAATTTAGTTCGGGGTTGCTATTTGACAAATCTAACCGTGTGTAAGCTTGAATAGGAATCGCATCATCCAAAATGGGTATGGTGCTGTTATCGAGAAAGAGCAACTCAGTAGACCCTATATTCATGCGCTGTTTAAAATTCTTGTTCCCGTGCACCGAAGTTAATCAAAGTTTCACCAAAATGGTCTGTGTACAATTGGCATGTTCAAATTCATCAAAATCCTCCTGTTATAGCAATTAAATACAGGCAAGAACTTATTTCTTTCATGTACGGTAGGGAAAAAGGCAACTTCGATTGTTATACTTATTTAAAGAATTTTTATGTGTAAATGTAGTTGTTCCGAAAATTTTATATAAAATTTGTACGAATTTAATTAACAATTATTAAACGTTACCCCTATGAAAAAATTTATTCAAGTTAAGTTGTCATTGATTTTTTTGGTGCTTTCGGTCAGTGTTGTCTCCGTAGCGTGCGGTGGTGATGAGGATGAACCACCTATAGTAGCAGCTGATCCGCAACCGGATGCTACCAATGCCAATACGAAGATCGAGGTAACATCCCCGGTCGTTGCCGACAGTACTTCAACGGCGGATGTGACGGTGACACTAGCCGACACCAATGGTAACCGATTCACAAAAAGTGGTGGTGTTGTAACCTTGTCCTCCACTGGTGACGCGGTTGTTTCTGCGGTATCCGACAAAGGTAATGGCACCTACACGGCCACGGTGACCAATACAAAGCCAGAAACGGTGACCATATCTGGTTCTTTAGGTGGCACCGCTATTACTGACACAGCTCAAATTGTTTTTACCCCTAGTCCCTTCTCGGATGCGGGAGAATCGACCACACCTGTTGGACCTACAATTTTGAAGATCAACTGCGGTGGTCCAGAAGTTACCTTCGGTGACATTACGTTTTTAGAGGATCAGTATTTTAACGGTATTAGTAAGACGTATACCAACCCATTTGTAACTGAAATTGCTGGAACCGATTTAGATGCTATTTTCCTTACCGAGCGTGTAACGGATAACAATGCCCCTGAAAGTCCGCTCTCCTATGATATTCCAGTGACCAACGGTACCTATACCGTTAAGTTGTATTTCGCAGAAATCTTTTGGGGTGTTGATAACCCTGAAATGGCTGTTGGAGGTGAGGGTTCGCGTGTTTTTGGCATAAAAATGGAGAACAAGATCATTTTTAATAACCTCGATATAATTAAACTGGCGGGTACCACAACTGCGGTCACCAAAATGTACGATATTGAAGTAACCGATGGTGTACTGAACATTGTGATGATTTCAACTGTGGATCGCCCTAAAATGTCGGCACTTGAAATTTTCGGTGCAGGTAGTATTGTTGAATAACCTGCCCGCTTCTTATTGAATCGATTCTTTTTAGAAAAAGTGTAGCAAAAAATGCCCGATCCTGTAAAAGGTATCGGGCATTTTTAATTCGAATTAAAATTTAGTAAATACCCGTAACTTTATACGACAAAGAAAAAAATATAAGATTTATGAAAATTTTAAAATCAGTAGTGCTTATTTGTACTCTTTTAATTTCTGTATCGTGCAATTCAAGCAGTAAAAAAGCAGACCAAATAGCGGTTACCAGCAAGAAATCAATTGAAATACCGGAACCTTCCCAACAAGATTTGAGCAACTACGAAACCGCCTATTTTGCCAGTGGCTGCTTCTGGTGTGTTGAGGCCATTTTCGAGAGCGTCAAGGGCATTCCTGAAGTGGTTTCGGGCTATGCCGGTGGCACCGAAGAGAACCCGACCTATGAACAAGTAGGGGGAGGATTGACCAGTCACGCCGAAGCGGTAAAGGTGTATTATGACCCAAAGGTGATTTCATTTATTGAATTGGTGCAGGTCTTCTTTGGATCGCATGACCCCACCACCTTGAATCGGCAAGGGCCGGATCGCGGCCCGCAATATCGCTCGGTGGCCTTTTATAAGAACGAAAAAGAAAAACAGCTCATTGAGGGCTATATTCGTGCCCTAACGGAACAAAATATATACGACGGCGCCACGATTACCACGGAGGTGACCCCTTTCACCAAATTTTATGATGCCGAGGAGTACCACCAAGATTATGAAAAAAAACATCCGAAGAATTCGTACATAACGAATGTATCGATACCACGACTTAATAGGTTCAAGCAGAATTTTGGGGAATATTTAAAGGAAAAAAGTCACTAAGCTAACTTAAAAGAATCTGCTTCTATCTAGATTGCATTGACCTAGATTAGAAAAATTAGCGACTACTTAGGGGTCGCTTTTTTTATTTATGGAAAATACCCACTATATTTAGAACAATTAAACTACACCAGATGACCACCAGAAGAAACTTCATCAAAAAAACCACCACGGGCGCAGCAGCGGTTACCCTTGGCGGAATGGTATTTCCTGCTTCCGCTTACGCGAATATCCTAGGGGCGAACGACCAGATCAATTGTGCGGTTATAGGAATCAACAGTAGGGGCAAAGCACATTTCTTGGCAATTCACAAAGATGCCAACGCTAAAATTCTGTATAGCTGTGATGTTGATGATAACATTCTGCAAGAACATAATGCTTGGTGCCAAAAGAACATCGGTTACATACCGAAGGTGGAAAAAGATTTTAGAAAAGTGCTGGCAGATAAAGATGTTGACGCGGTCTTCATAGCGACCCCCGAACATTGGCACGCCCCCATGGCCATCATGGCGATGCAGGCCGGCAAACATGTTTATGTGGAAAAACCATGCAGCCATAACCCACATGAGAACGTACTCTTGGTAGAGGCCCAGAAAAAATACGGTAAAAAAGTGCAGATGGGTAATCAACAACGTTCTGCCGAAACATCCATCATGGCCATAGAAGATATCAAAAAAGGCATCATAGGCGATGTTTATAAAGGTGAGGCATATTACTCCAACAACCGCGGTTCGATAGGCAAAGGACAGCCTATTGAGGTGCCGAAAACACTGGACTGGGAACTGTGGCAAGGCCCCGCAATACGATCCGCATACAAAGACAACATACATCCTTACAACTGGCATTGGTTCCGCAATTGGGGTACGGGTGAAATACATAATAATGGCACCCATGAAATTGATATCTGTAGATGGGCCTTGGGGGTAGATCTACCCGAGAGCGTCACTTCCTTCGGCGGAAAATACACCTTTGATGATGATTGGGAATTTGTTGACAACCAACAGGTAACCTACCAATTCGCCGATGATAAGTTCATTACATGGACAGGCCATAGCCGCGGCATCATGAAACCTGAAAGACCCGGTAGGGGCATTACCATATACGGTAGTAAAGGATCTATTCAACTCGATCGCAACTTTTACAAATTGTATGACCTAGACGGTAACCCCATTAAATTCGAGTTCGAAAAATCGGCCAGTGCAACGACCAATACTCGAGGCGAGGGGCAATTAGACGTTAACCATGTTGGCAACTTCTTCGCTGCCATACGAGAAGACCAATCGCTCAACGCGGATATAAGGGATGGAAGTATTTCCACGATGCTCTGCCACTTGGGCAATATGGCCCAAGATGCCGGGGAAACCTTAAAGATCGATTCCAAAACCGGTAAAGTACTCAACAATGAAAAAGCCATGCAAGGTTGGAAGCGTGAATACGCCGCAGGTTGGGAGCCTAAACTGTAATCGCGCGCCAAGAAGAATCTCCTTCGGCCACATTTTCTAAAAGCCTAATTGAACCGTTTTTGCAGGATTCGCGGGAGCATAATGCGCTCAAACAGGTGTTCCATCTGAGATAACTTTATCGTTTCGCCCTTGGTGCGGGGCGAATTCAGAAATCAGCGTTGGGTGTATGCAGCTATTCTTGAGACCCTCCCGATCAAGGAATGATTTATTTTTACACTACGTAACTGTACCTTTAATCATTGGTTTTACTTGGTGCTAAGATACCATCAGGAACCATTGCGGATTTTCACAATGGATCAGTATGCCATTATCGTCTTCAGGTCGAAAGAAATTTACCGTTGTTGTAAAAAACGGTTAATTTTATCCCCAATTAAAAATTTCTTGTGAAGCAGGTCACCATCAAAACCCCATTTATCACGCTGATCATACTTGATTACGGTGCCATCATTCAAAAGCTATTGGTTAAAGATAAAGATGGCAGATGGACGAATATGGTCGTAGGCCTCAACTTTCCTGGCGATTACACTAAAGACGATAAATTTCTCGGCGCCTGTATCGGAAGGTATGCAGGTCGTATCTCAAAGGGGGGTTTTAAACTGGATCATACAGCATATCCGCTTTATCACGAAAAAGGTGTTCATCTTCACGGGGGGAAAAGTGGGTTCGCCAAAAAAACATGGACAATTGAAGAAGTTGACCATGGAAAAAAACCTTTTGTGAAACTCTCCTACCTGAGCAAGCATTTGGAAGAAGGTTATCCAGGAAATCTAAAAGCAACGGTGACCTACCAACTGGTTGAAAATGCCCTGCATATAACCCATGAAGCCGTTACCGATCGCACCACGGTAGTGAACTTGACCAACCATTCCTACTTCCGCTTAGATGATGAAAATAAGATCGATGGGTAT
>JBHJNU010000063.1:0-15813 GCA_050330515.1 Flavobacteriaceae bacterium
ATTTGCCAAATCTATGGCCGCCGAATACGCGCCCAAAATCAGGGTAAACGTTATTGCACCCTCGCTGGTTGATACCCCCCTTGCCACACGGTTATTGAGCAATGATAGAAAACGCGAAATGATGGCGGAAAGACACCCTTTAAAACGCATCGGCCATGCAGAGGATATTGCGAACGTTGCCGTATTTTTATTGAGCGACAAAAGTTCATGGATGACGGGGCAAATCGTTGGTGTTGATGGCGGAATGTCTACATTGAACATCACCTAGATATCAGGTCGCGCAGCTTCAATTTCGTAACCACTTAACAAGACGGTTCAAGGGTAAAATTGAACCCTATAAAAGGTCGAACAGGAGGACCAATGTTCGGGCCTTAAAGCTGAAATTCTATTCAAATGCAAGAAAAAGTATCCATTTTCTGGTTTCGCCGCGATCTTCGTTTAGAAGATAACGCTGGCCTGTATGCCGCATTGCGGGGCGATGTTGACGTACTTCCCATTTTCATCTTTGACTCTGAAATTTTAGAAAGACTACCTAAGGATGACGCACGCCTTAGCTTTATATTCGAAACCCTGCAAAATATGCGCGCCGAGCTTCAACAAAAGCACGGAAGCTCGTTGGCCCTGTATTATGGGAAACCGGCCGATGTTTTTGAAGACCTTTGCAAAAGCTATGATTTGCATACGGTACACACCAACCGAGACTATGAGCCTTATGCCAGGGAAAGAGATGAAAAAATAGCCCGATTACTCTCGGAAAAAAATATAACTTGCAAGACCTATAAAGACCAAGTAGTGTTCGAGCGGAACGAAGTTGTTAAGGATGACGGGGATCCATATGTGGTATATACACCTTATAAGAACAAATGGAAGTCGATTTTTAACCCTAGCGAGCAATTGATCGAATACGACCCAAAAAATTACTTGAACCAACTCGTAAAAGATAAACAGCTACCAACTATTTCCCTTGAGGAAATGGGATTTGTAAAGGCCACCCTAAAAGTGCCCGAGTTTACCGCTACCCCGGCCCTGATTCAAGATTACGAAGCGACCCGCAATTTTCCGGCCATTGAAAATGGTACAACGCGGTTAGGCCCACATTTAAGGTTTGGTACGGTATCCGTTCGTAACATAGTAAAAAGGGCCATTGCCCAAAAAAATGAGACTTTCTTTAATGAGCTGATATGGCGTGAATTCTTCATGCAGATTTTATGGCATTTTCCGCATACATCGCAAAAATCGTTCAGACCAAAATATGACCGAATAGTTTGGCGGAACAATGAAGCAGAATTTGAAAAGTGGAAAAAAGGTGAAACCGGCTACGCACTCGTTGATGCCGGTATGCGCGAATTGAATTCAACAGGCTTCATGCACAATAGGGTTCGAATGTTGGTCGCCAGTTTTCTATGTAAACATTTATTGATCGATTGGCGTTGGGGAGAAGCCTATTTCGCGGAAAAACTTTTAGATTTCGATATGAGCGCCAATGTAGGCAATTGGCAATGGGCCGCAGGCAGCGGTGTTGATGCCGCGCCCTACTTCCGAATTTTCAATCCCATGACCCAAATCGATAAGTTCGACACGCAAAAAGAGTACATTAACAAATGGGTGCCAGAATATAAAGAACTCACTTACCCTGCGATGATTGTCGATCATAAGATGGCCCGTGAACGTTGTTTAAAAACCTATAAAGAAGCCGTTGCCTAATGGTAGTTGTTTGGTTTAAACGTGACTTAAGGCTTTTAGATCATGAACCTTTGGTTAAGGCTATCCGCTCCAATCAACGTATTCTATTGTTGTACAGTTTTGAACCAATGTGGATAAATAATGGTCACTACAGCCAGAAACATATTGATTTTATCAAGCAAAGTCTAGAAGACCTACAGCAGCAACTGCATCCTTACAATACTCAATTACTTATAGCCCAAGAGGAAATACCAACACTATTTCAAAAATTAGAGGCTATCGAAAAGATAAGCTGTATTTTTTCTTATCAAGAAAGTGGTATGAAAATTACCTATGATCGAGATATTGCGGTTAGCCGATGGTGCAAAACGAACCATGTCATTTGGCAAGAAAGCATTCAAAACGGCGTACTTCGAGGACTTAAGAATAGAACTAAATGGAAAACTGAATGGGTAGAATTTGTTAACAAAGATGTCGATAGTCCTGAGATGGACAAGGGGAGCTTCTACACGATTAAAGAACTGGAAACAGAATTCCATAAACACATTAAAACTATCTCCTTAAAGACCCAGCCTTCCAACATCGTTCAAAAAGGAGGTTGTAGGCAGGCAGTAAAGTATTTGGACTCTTTCTTAAACAAAAGAATCGAAGGCTATAATGCCAACTATTCCAAACCTTCAACCTCTCGCTTCCATAGCAGTCGGCTATCTCCCTATTTGGCCTGGGGCAACTTATCGGTTAGACAAGTATGTCAATATGCGGTCAAACACAAGCGGAATTTGGCCAATAAAAGAAACCTGAATTCTTTTTTATCAAGAATGCGATGGCAGGCCCATTTCATTCAGAAGTTTGAAATGGAGTCTTCAATGGAATTCGAGAGTATTAATTTAGGATACCACCAATTGGTCAAAGAGCGTAAACCGAAGCTGCAGCAAGCTTGGCGCGAAGGCCGTACAGGAGTTCCTCTAATCGATGCCGCTATGCGATGCTTGATTACCACGGGCTTCGTGAATTTTCGTCTTCGGGCTATGCTGGCATCGTTTTTTACACATCTACTTTGGCAACCTTGGCAAGATTGCACCGAACATCTTGCTCAAAATTTTCTTGATTTCGAACCTGGCATCCATTTCCCCCAACTTAATATGCAATCAGGTGAAACGGGAATCAACACCATACGCATTTACAACCCGGTGAAAAACAGTAAGGAGCACGACCCTGAAGGCTTCTTTATTAAAAAATGGGTGCCAGAATTACAACACCTTCCGAATCAATATATTCATGAACCATGGAAAATTCCAGAAATGGAAAAGCAATTTCTTAATTTTGAAATAGGTCGTGACTACCCTAGTCCGATTGTTGATATCAAGTTCATGCGAAGGTTCGCCAGCGATACATTGTATAGTTTTAAAAAGAGGGCAACGGTCAGAGAAGAAGGTAACAGAATCGTCAAAAAACATACACTACCCGGACGACCTGTGTGGGACAAGATAAATTAGATATGCACCCTAAAGCGTATAGTGTCAGCACGTAATTCAACGTTTTAAATTCTATGCAGTTTCATTATCTTTAGCGTGAACACTAAATAATCAATTCTAACTGCGTTGAAGATGAAAAAAATTCTACTGTTATCATTGGTGGTACTACTCTCAGTAACCGCTCGGTCCCAAAAAATTTCAAAAAATAAGAAAGATGTCATTGCCTCTGTAGAAATGCATAAAGCTGAATTAATCAAGATCAGCGATTCAATTTGGGCAGCAGCCGAAACTGCTTTCGAGGAGACAAAGTCTTCAAAAATTCTGGCCGATTACGCCGAAAAAAATGGTTTGGAAGTAACCCGGGGCGTAGCGAACATTCCTACCGCCTTCACGGCTACTTTTGGCTCGGGAAAGCCCGTGATCAGTATTTTGGGCGAATTCGACGCCCTTCCGGGAATTTCACAAAAAGCGCAACCTGAAAAAGAACCTTACGAGGAAGGTGCTGCCGGTCATGGTTGCGGACATAATATGTTCGGAACTTCGAGCCTGGGGGCGGCCATTGCCATCAAAGAGCTTATAGAAGCCGGAAAAATAACGGGTACCATCAAATTCTTGGGAACCCCCGCAGAAGAAAAATTCTTTGCCAAAGTATGGATGGTAGAGGCCGGTTTATGGAACGATGTAGATGTGAACCTGAGCTGGCACCCATCCGCAAACATCGAAGCCGATGTTCAAAGTGGCTTATCATTGATCGATTTCATTGTCGAGTTCGAGGGCCAGACAGCACATGCCTCTCTCGATCCATGGAACGGTCGATCCGCGTCAGACGCGTTAGAACTGTACACTACAGGTATCAATTATTATAGAGAACATATTCAACCCACCTCGCGTATCCATTACCATATACAAGATGGGGGCCAGGTGGTCAATGTGGTGCCTGACTATGCCCGTTTATGGGTACGCGTGCGCGACCCGAAACGATCCCTAATGAAACCAACGTATGAACGGGTAAGGGCAATGGCCGAGGGCGCGGCCATAATGGCCAATGTAGACTATAAAGTCACCTTGGTTTCGGGTATCTACGAAGTATTGGTGAACCGTTCCGGTGGTGCGATTATGCAAAAGAACCTAGAACTTCTAGGGCCCATGTCGTATACTTCCGAAGAAGAAGCTTTTGCTAGGGCCATACAAAAAGCGACCGGGAAGCCAGAAGTAGGTATGGATGCCTCCATTCATCCCCTTCGCGAAACCTTAGAAGCTCCAAGTGGTGCTTCTACCGATGTTGGTGACGTCAGCTGGAATGTGCCCAACATTAACCTAGGGGTAACCGTTGCCCCAAAGGACACTCCGTGGCACTCTTGGGCCGTTGTGGCCTGCGGTGGAATGTCTATTGGCCATAAAGGAATGATCTATGCAGCAAAGGCCTTAAGCATGACGGCAGTGGATCTTTTTGAAAACCCGAAGTTGGTCAACGAGGTCAAAGAAGAATTCAAGGTAAGAAAGGGCGACGAGGTGTACCAACCCATGATCGAGGGGCCGGCTCCGATTCCGGTTTCTATGAAGTAAGAATTCCTTTTTAATTCTTCTTCACACCCTCATACCGAACTAACTATACGTTCCAGTATGAGGGCTTGTTTTTTCACGGCCGAGCTTTATCACATAAATTAATAAATGTATCATCGATTTGTCGTAATTTAACTGATGTTATGGGCAAAATTCCGGCTTTTGGAAGTAAACTTCGAAAAAATATTGTAACGGTACCAGAGATTATCGACCAGTGTTCTGGTATTCGTGTATTTGGTCAACTATTGAAATCATTCCTATTTAGTACCGATGTAGCTATCATCCGAAATACCAATGCCAATGCCATTATTGCAGTATATCCGTTTACACCGCAACCCGTGATTTCTCAAGCATTGCTCCTCGCGGCCGATAAGCCTATTTTTTGTGGCGTAGGGGGAGGCGTGACCACAGGTGACCGGTCGCTAGACCTTGCTATACATGCCGAACATCAGGGAGCCCTAGGAGTTGTACTGAACAAGCCTACCCCCAACAGTTTGATTATGAGGATTAAAGAGAAAATTGATATTCCCTTAGTGATTACAATTGTTTCTGAAAAGGATGATATAGAAGGTCGAATTGCGGCCGGAGTTGATATTTTCAACGTCTCAGGAGCCGATAAAACCCAAGAAATCATAAAAAAAATCAGAACATTGAGTGATAGCGTGGCCATCCTAGCTACTGGCGGAAGAACCGATGAAACCATTATGGCCGCCATCAGTGCAGGGGCCAACGCAATTTCGGTTACCCCACCTTCTACTGGTGAACTTTTTAAGGATATTATGAACCGTTACCGCGAAGAATGATGTAAATCACTCTAACAATTGCTTTACAAAAACTCAGAACGTGAAATGTCAGGGCAATGCACAAAGTTGTACTAAAACTTGCCGCTGTTAAAAAGGTTCTTTAGATTGGTCAAGCAGTTTATAACCAAAACTTCGTAAATGAAAAAATTACTTTTTATTGCCGCTTTCATCGCTTTGGGCTCCGTTGCAAATGGACAAAAATTCGAATTTCAATTTGACCATCAATCCATTGTGGTCAGCGATGTCAATGTTAGTGCCGATTTCTATGGCAAGGTCTTAGGTCTGTCCGAAACCGCCCACCCTGACAACCCGCCTACCATTCGTTGGTTCGTTGTCAACGGCAATTCTCATGTTCACCTGATTCAAAAAGAGTTCGTACCTTTTGAGAAGAATAAATCAATGCACCTCTGCTTGGCGACACAAGACCTTGAAGCGGTTATCGCCCATTTAGAAGCAAATAATGTAGCCTATTCAGACTGGTCCGGAAAAGAAAATTCTGTTACAACAAGAACCGATGGGGTTCGGCAGATCTACATTCAAGATCCTGATGGGTATTGGATCGAAATTAATACGGCAAAGCATTAAAGACCACTTAAACACTAATCTACAATCGCTTATATTCAATCTTCCATCAAAATAATTGTGCAATGAGTTCTTCCGTAAAGTCAGTTTTTCCCTTAGGTTTCCCATGGCAGACACAAGATCCTTTTTTGTTCTGTGTATACCATTTGGACCATTATCCAAAAGGAAATGAGGATATGAGTCCCAATGCCCCGTTAACCGGTCGAAACCTTGGCAATGATTTTACCATAAAAGATGGTTGGCGCATGTACCATGGGCAAACCATACCAGGGTTTCCTTCGCACCCGCATCGGGGGTTTGAGACCGTAACCATAGTGAACAAAGGCTTTTGCGACCATTCTGATTCTTTGGGTGCCGCAGGTAGATTCGGTGAGGGTGATGTGCAGTGGATGACCGCCGGCCGAGGCGTGCAACATTCTGAAATGTTTCCGTTGTTGAATACAGAGGCGGAAAATCCGTTAGAACTGTTCCAAATCTGGCTGAACCTACCTAAGAAAGCTAAATTTGTCGACCCCCATTTTGCCATGCTTTGGCATGAAGACATTCCCATAGTAAAAACAGAAGGAAGTGAAGTTAAGGTCATCGCCGGCAATTACCTAGGAACGAAAGCGCCCAGACCAGCCCCTGATTCTTGGGCGGCGGATAGCGAAAATGATGTTGCAATTTTGAATATACATCTCGCCCCGAACACCACCTATACCTTGCCGAAAACAAGTACTGAAGTAAGCCGCACACTTTATTTTTACGAGGGAGACAAGATAGAAATCGAGGGAAAGGAAATTACCCCGAACCATGGTATCGAACTTGTAGCTTCAAAAGAAACCGCAATAAAAGTGGGTAATGCCACAGCCCATTTTTTGCTGTTACAGGGAAAACCCATTGCAGAACCTGTGGTACAGCACGGCCCATTTGTTATGAATACCCAAGATGAAATTCGCGCTACGATGAAAGAGTACGGCACCACCCAATTTGGAGGTTGGCCTTGGCAGTATTTAGACAATGTGCACGCTAAGGAAAAAGGAAGGTTCGCCAAGTATCCTGACGGAACCTTGGTAACGAAATAAATACCAAATTACCTCCGATAGCAGTTGGTTTCGGTACTTGTGATTTTAGGGCTACAACCGCTCTATTCTAGCACCAATGGCTCGTAATCGCGTATCAATATCTTCATAACCCCTATCGATCTGTTCGATATTATGAATTATCGAAGTACCCTTAGCCGATAATGCCGCGATTAACAATGAAACCCCAGCCCGAATATCAGGTGAGGTCATCGTTGTCGCCTTTAAGCTTGATTTGAAGTCATGGCCGATAACCGTAGCGCGATGTGGGTCGCACAAAATTACCTTTGCACCCATATCTAGAAGCTTATCGACAAAGAACAAACGACTTTCGAACATTTTTTGATGAATAATAACCTCGCCCCTGGCCTGGGTGGCCATGACCAAAATGATACTCAGAAGATCGGGCGTCATGCCCGGCCAAGGTGCATCGGCAATGGTAAGAATGGAACCATCGATATAATTCTGTATTTCGTATCCGTCCTTATGTTCGGGAATATAGATATCATCACCCCTTCTTTCAAGTTGGATGCCCAGTTTTCTGAAGACGGTGGGTATTTGTCCTAAATCGTCCCAACTTACATTTTTAATGGTAAGTTCACTGCGGGTCATTGCGGCCAGACCGATCCAACTTCCTATTTCGATCATATCAGGAAGCATGCGATGCACAGTTCCGCCCAAGGCGCTAACACCTTCGATCGTTAATAGATTAGAACCAACACCAGAGATTTTAGCGCCCATGCGGTTCAACATTTTGCATAATTGCTGAAGATAAGGCTCACATGCGGCATTGTAAATAGTCGTTACTCCTTCGGCAAGAACCGCTGCCATAACAATGTTGGCAGTACCCGTAACCGAGGCCTCGTCAAGCAACATATATGCACCCCTAAGTCGATCGGCTTCTACGCCGTAGAAAGACTCTTCTTTATTATACCTGAATTTTGCGCCCAAGGCAATAAAGCCTTCAAAATGCGTATCTAAGCGTCTTCTGCCTATTTTATCGCCCCCTGGCTTTGGTATATAGCCTTTTCCGAAACGGGCCAGTAAAGGACCTACCAACATTATGGATCCCCGAAGTCCGCTACCGTCTTTCTTGAATTGGGTAGATTGTAAATAGTCAAGGTTTACCTCGTCTGCCTTAAAGGTAAATGAACCCTTAGCGATCTTGTTTACCTTTACCCCGAGATCTTTTAAAAGATCAATCAGTTTATTGACATCGATAATATCGGGTATGTTATTGATCGTGACTAACTCGGGGGTCAGTAAAACAGCACAGAGAATTTGTAGTGCTTCATTTTTGGCGCCTTGAGGGGTTATTTCACCTGAAAGTTTATGGCCGCCATCTATTTTGAAAGTTCCCATGTAGGATGGAGAATTTTTAGTACCGCTTCTTTCCGCGATTGTTATTGTTACTGTTGTTGCCGTTGGACCGTTGGTTCTTCTTACCAGAGTTCATAGGTCGAGGTATTGTTTTCGCAACCCGGTTCTTAAGAAACTGACCGCTATCGGTAAGGCTTTCTTCCTCAGTTTTAAGATTGATCTCACCGTTGCTCAACTCGAATAAATGTGCAAAGATCGCTTTATCATCTACGGTATCCTTGTTCCAATTCAGGTAGCATTTTTTCATGTGGTTGGCGATAGCATACTCCAGACCATCCCGCATGTCTCCTTTTTCCCATTTCACTGCAACATCGATCATACGTTTGATATTGTTTCCGTAGAACCGGTATTTCGGATGGTTCTGTGGATAGGGCAGTGGATCTGGTCGCTGTTGTAGTACCTCCTTACTGGTAATAGGATAGGGAGAATCTACATCCAACTTAAAATCGGCCATGATGAACAACTGATCCCAAAGTTTATGTTGAAAATCGGGCACATCCCTTAAATGAGGCTGAATGTTTCCCATAACACTGATAATGGCCTGGGCGACCTTGTTGCGTTCTGAACGGTCTTCAATGGATATGGCATGGTCTACCATCTTTTGAAAGTGGCGACCATATTCAGGTATGATCAGATGCGAACGCTCTGTATTGTATTCTAAATTTTCTACTAAATTCAACGTGAAAAGTTTTTGTGTAAATTAAAACGTATAAGGAAGTATGCTCATAACGCGTGCAAATTAGCAAAATTATGCCACAAATGCTATTTTATAAAGAGATAACCCCCTCGACCGCGCCCACGGCTTTATATTTTGCTATTACCGCATCGGGACTTTCAAGGTTTACCGTAATCGAAAGACTGGTATACTTACCATTTTTTGATTGTTTTGATTCGATAACAGCACCTGTATTGTCAAAGATATCTTGAATCTGTAAGATTTTCACGTCATCGGTTGGTACGATGAACTTGTAAAGGTAATCAGAAGGCCATGCTGAAGTTTCTTGCAACTGTTGTTTCAATCTTTGATAAAACTCTTCAGATTTTTGATTGTCCATTATCCTTATTTTTCACAAAGATAGCGGTTCGCGGCATATTTATAAATCGTACAGGTTTGTTTACTTTTGTCTGGATAAAAGGATTCCATTGAACTCAAGAAAAATAGTTATTACCGGAGGCCCAAGTACTGGTAAAACTTCCGTTATCAATGCGCTTGAAAAAAAGGGGTTCTGGTGTCTTCACGAAGTCATTAGAACGATGACCTTAGAGCAAAAGCACCTTGGAAGCGAAACGGAGTTCAAGACCAACCCAATTGTATCGGTGGCCGACCCACTCGCCTTTAACCAAATGATTTTAAAGGCTCGATTGGCCCAGTACGAAAAAGCCATTACTTGCAAAGAAAGTTTTGTATTCTTTGACAGGGGTATTCCCGACGTATTGGCCTATATGGATTGTTTCGACCAAGTTTACGGGGTCGAATTTGAAGATGCGGCCCGTTCGAACCCTTACGACCTTATTTTTTTAATGCCCCCGTGGCGAGAAATCCATGTAGTTGACAATGAGCGTTTTGAGAGCTTTGAAGAGTCGCTTCTTGTAAATACTTGTTTACTGAACCGTTATACCGCCTTAGGCTACGATGTGCAGATCGTTCCGAAGAATACCGTTGCCGACCGCGTTGACTTTATACTCGATTTTTTAAATAAAACCATGTGAAGGATAGTCCGAATGCCATTCTGGAAAAATATTGGGGCTACCGTGAATTCAAAGGTTCGCAGGAAAAAATCATCAATGCCGTTCTTGGCAGGCAAGATGTACTCGCACTACTGCCAACCGGTGGTGGCAAATCGGTTTGTTACCAGGTACCCGCGCTGGTCCAAGACGGTCTCTGCATCGTAGTTTCACCGCTTATCGCCCTAATACAGAACCAGGTTGATAGTCTAAGGCAAAAAGGTATCAAGGCGATCGCACTTACTGGGGGTATTCCTCAAACGGAGGTTATTGACCTACTCGACAACTGTATGTTCGGCAACTATAAGTTTTTATACCTATCCCCGGAAAGACTTCAGCAAGAACTGGTACAGGAGCGTATTCAACAAATGAAAGTGAATCTGATTGCGGTCGATGAGGCACATTGCATATCGCAATGGGGGCATGATTTTAGACCGGCCTATCTAGAATGTTCAAAACTAAGGGAACTCTTGCCAGATACACCGCTAATAGCACTAACGGCAACGGCCACCAAACAGGTCGCCGAAGATATTGTTGAAAGTTTGAAATTCATAGACCCGGTCGTAATAAAGGATTCTTTTTCTAGGAACAATATTTCTTTAAAGGTTTTTTGGGAAGAAGATAAAAGATACCTTCTTAAGCTGATGTGCAAAAAACTGGAAAAAAGCGCCATCGTATACGTTCGCACTAGAAGGTTGGCCGAAGAACTGGCGCACTTCTTGAACGCGAACGGATGTACCGCGACATTTTATCACGGTGGAATTTCAAAAAACGACAAAGAAAAAAAACTCAACCTTTGGCTTGACGATAAGGTAAGCACCATGGTGGCCACCAACGCATTTGGCATGGGCATTGACAAACCCGATGTGCAGCTGGTAGTTCATTATCAAATTCCCGATTGTTTGGAGAACTATTATCAAGAAGCTGGTAGAGCAGGCCGAAATGGCAACCCTGCGGAAGCCGTTCTGATAACCAACCCAGGCGATGTCGACCGGGCAAAGCATCTATTTCTAAGTGTTTTGCCGGACACTGCGTTTTTAAAACTGGTCTACCGAAAAATGAACAACTATTTTCAGATACCCTATGGTGAAGGCAACGATCAGTTGGTACGGCTAAATTTCAATTCCTTTTGCGAAACCTATGAATTGAATCCCTTGCTTACCTATAATGCGTTTCAGTTGCTAGACCAAAATTCGGTGATCGCCCTGTCAGAATCATTTTCAAAAAAAACCGTGGTACAGTTCTTGGCCACAAAGGAACGCCTGTTCGACTATTTTGAAAAAAACAGAAACATTACCTCGGTTGCCCAGACCATGTTAAGAACCTATGGTGGTATCTTTGATTTCGAGACCAAAATAAATACGCAATTGATTGCCAAAAAGGCCTCTATAAATGAGAACGTGGTGATTGCCGTATTACAGCAATTAAAAAAAGACGAAATAATCGCCTATATAACACAACACAGCGATTTGGAAATCACCTTTCTTGTACCCCGCGAAGATGACCATACCATAAATGTGTTCGCAAAAAAGGTAAAAGAAAGGCAAAGGATCAAAATTGATAATCTAGAACATATGATATCGTATATCCGCAACGATAAGGTATGCAGAAGTAGGCAATTATTGGCGTATTTTGGAGAAACCACCACAAGGGATTGCGGTAATTGCGATGTTTGTTCGACAAGGAAACCCCATGGCGATAATCAAGAGACTGTTTCAAACGCGCTCTTAAAGCTTTTGGAGAAAGGTAACAAAACCTCTCGTGAACTTGCCGAACTTCTTGATTTTGATCAAAAAATGGTACTAAGAAGTATTCAAGAATTGCTCGAGGATGGAAAAATCAGAATAAATGCAATAAATCAATATGAACTTGAGTGAAATGAATACATTGCGGATCGTCTTTATGGGAACACCTGACTTTGCGGTAGCGACCTTGCAAAAGCTGGTAGAAAGCGGGAAACTTATCGTGGGTGTTATCACTGCGCCCGACCGCCCTGCAGGGCGCGGGCAAAAGCTGCAGCAATCGGCGGTGAAGCTGTATGCGCTGCGGCAAAACCTAAGGGTACTGCAACCCACCAATTTAAAGAACGAGACATTCTTAGAAGACCTAAGAGCATTAGAAGCAAACCTGCAGATTGTTGTAGCATTTCGCATGCTTCCCAAGATAGTTTGGAACATGCCCGAATTCGGCACCTTCAACCTGCATGCCTCCCTTTTACCCCATTACCGTGGTGCCGCACCCATTAATTGGGCCATTATGAACGGGGAAACGGAGACCGGGGCAACTACGTTCTTTTTAGATGATCAAATCGACACTGGTGAAATCATCCTTCAAGAAAAAACCTATATCAGCCCAGAAGATACCGCAGGCACCTTGCATGACCGATTAATGCAACTGGGGGCAACATTGGTGTTGCGAACCGTTCAACAAATTGAGAAGGGGTCTGTAGTGACAAAAAAACAAGAAAATGGAACAACCCTTAGATCCGCCCATAAACTCCATAGGGAAATCTGTGAAATTGATTGGCACCAACCAATGGATACTATCTACGACCACATTAGAGGCCTAAGCCCCTACCCCACTTCATGGACGACCTTGTGTAACGGAGATGAGCGCATCTTTTTGAAAATCTATAGTGCATCAAAAGAAATGCATGTGCACCAACTTAAAATAGGTACGTTAGTTTTTGATAAAAAAGTTCTCAAGGTCGCCGTTGAAAATGGCTTTATCAACCTATTGGAAATACAATTACCAGGTAAGCGTATGATGAAAACCAGCGAGGTGCTCAACGGCCTGAACTTAGAAAAAACGGCCTGTGTGGCGTGAAGTCCCGCATTCATTGGGCTGCGGAAGAAGTAGAAAATACCCTACTTTATCAACAAACACCCTTACTTATCAACAAAAACGGGTATTTCCCCTTGTTTTACTTGCGTTCAACACAAATCCGTATAAATTTGCTACACGTTTAAAATTATATTAACAACAATTAATTTAATCACATTATGAACAAAACAGAATTAATCGACGCAATGGCAGCAGATGCTGGCATCACGAAAGCAGCAGCAAAAAAGTCTTTAGAGTCTTTCTTGGGCAATGTTGAGAAATCACTTAAAAAAGGTGGTCGTGTTTCTTTAGTAGGTTTCGGATCTTGGTCAGTATCTAAAAGAAATGCTAGAGATGGAAGAAATCCTTCAACTGGAAAAACTATCCAAATAAAAGCTAAAAATGTAGTTAAGTTTAAAGCAGGTGCTGATTTGGGCAATGCAGTAAACTAGTAAATTTCAGAGTTATATAAAAAAGCACCCGTCGACTGGAGGGTGCTTTTTTTTTTAATGCTTTGTTATTTATAAGAATTATCTTATTTTAGGGTAGCTAAGCGTTAAAGGCCATGGTCATACTCAAACCAAAAAAAGGTAAACTTCTAATTGCAGAGCCATCGCTTACGGGCGATGTTTCCTTTAACAGATCTGTGGTGCTCATTGCCGAGCACAACGAAGAAGGCTCTGTGGGCTTTATCTTGAACAAGCCCTTGGCCTACCATATTAACGATCTGGTAACTGAAATCAACATTCCTTTGCAGGTCTATAACGGCGGACCGGTTGAACAAGACAATCTTTACTTTATTCATAAGGTGCCCCATTTGATAAACAATAGCATAGAAATATCTGACGGTATTTACTGGGGCGGTGATTTTGAAAACATCATACCCCTTGTCAATGATAACATCATTTCAGAAGATGATATCCGTTTCTTTTTAGGTTATTCAGGTTGGGCTTCATTGCAATTAGACCAAGAACTTTTGTCAAAATCGTGGGTAGTGGTAAAAAATGAGTACCAGAGTTCGATCATACAAAAATCATCGCAAGCCTTCTGGAAAGAAAAGATGCTAGAGCTTGGAGGCGACTACCTACTTTGGTCGAACGCACCTGAAAACCCAGGGCTAAACTAAGATAAAAGCTAGTTCAATCTGGCCAAAGCGTTCAACTTTCCGATCAAATCCAAAGCGACCTTCTTTCCGTACTCTTTTTTTCGATATTTCGTTATCGGACGAATACCCATGATCGTATTCGTTATAAATAGCTCATCTGCCTTTTGTAGGTCGAAAGGAGAGATCGAAGCTTCTATAAAGGTATAACTATCCAGCTTGGTAATTATTTCAACCAGTCTTTTACGTATCATACCGTTCAAGCAACCATCTTTCAATGAAGGCGTGGTGACGGTATTTCCAACGACCATGAAGATGTTTCCGTTAAGCGCTTCCACCACGTTCTTTGTCTGGTTTAGCAGAAGGCAATTTTGATACCCGTTCTCTTTGGCGAAGATGCTGCCTACCACATTGATGATCCTATTACTGGTTTTTAAAGTGGAAGTCAGATCATGGTTTACATGAAAATCCTTAAAAAGTTCAATTTCATAAGGTTGGTCATCCATAACATAAAATGAAGATGCTAATGGGGTACATTCAATACAAAATGAAACCGTATTGGTATCAGGTAGATAAAAACCTCCATTATTTCTGAATACCGTAAGACGCACCCTAGCCGGTAAGCTTACAAAATCACTGGCAGCAATGGTCTTGAGAATTTCGGCCAGCAAAAATTCCATTGTAAATTCCATTGGTATCGACATTCTCACGATGCGCATTGACGACATTAGCCTAAAGTAATGGTCTTCCCAAAAGATAACCCTACCGTCCACTACCCGCATGGTTTCGAACAATGAATCACCATAGCGTAGTCCTCTATTCTCGTGATTTAAATAGTTTGAATCGTCGGCAAGCAACTCCCCATTAAAATTGACCATAAAAAAAGCCTTGTAAAACAAGGCCAAATATAGTTATAATCGCCAAAGTATTAGCTAGATCCCAAAACCTGCTTCAGGCTACTTACTTGGTTTGACCATAGCATTTTGGCCTCATCTACTTCGTCTTCATCGGCAAAATCGGTAATGAACAAAGAGACATCTTGAGTAATCTCGTCAACGATTATTTTCATTTCAAAATAAGTATCATGCTCGTTTTCTTCCCATGCGAATTTAACGAACTCATCGCTTTTTCGTTTGATCAGTTTCGCATCTTCCTCTGCGCCGTCCCAGATGAAACTGAAACGCTCGCCCCGTGAATTAACGTTATCGGCGAACCACTCTGACAAACCTGAGGGCGTTGCCAAATATTGATATAACATTTGCGGAGAGGCCTGTATAACAAATTCTAGTTCGAACTTTACTTTTTTACTCATTGTGCTTAAACTTTATATGGGCAATATATATATTTAAATAGGATTAAAAAATAAAAGAACGAGATTATTTTTTTGGTAACCTAATGTTGATTGAGTTGAATTTAAGCTTTATATTTGCAGCCGTTTTAAACGACCTTGGCGAGGTAGCTCAGCTGGTTAGAGCGTCGGATTCATAACCCGGAGGCCGCGGGTTCAAGTCCCGCTCTCGCTACTAGTATTTAAAGGGAATCCCAAGACCTTAATCTTGGGATTTCTTGTTTAACAAATAGAATTATGTTCACCACCTACGTTCTGTTCAGCCAAA
>JBHJNU010000064.1:0-22158 GCA_050330515.1 Flavobacteriaceae bacterium
TGTGAAATACGTTCTAGTTTTATTAGGTATTCCTCTTCACTATAAAAATAATTAAACAAAAGGATTTCTAAATTTGATATAACCCGCCTCAAACCAAACGACGGATATTAGAACCAATACTAAGGACATAGGGTTGTACAACATGATGCTCCCGAAATTCCGGGCGTATGGTAGTGACGATAATGAAAAAATGACATTAGCACTTAAAGGCTTAAATTAGTCGATAATTAAATCTTCAAGAATGATAAAAAAATTAATCTTCCCAAATAATGCTTAGTGCGTGATCTTGTTGGCATATACAATGCTCATAAAATTTACGATGTGTATGAGAATCCCAGACATTGTCGAACCAGTCCATAGCAAAGACAGTCTGTGTGGTTAAAGGTTTTCTGAAAAGTTGGAAATACTCACCAGCTACTGTATCTTCTGGAAGTTTTTCTTTTCCATGTTTCAATTTCCAATAAGGAAAGTCGTTGCTATTCCAATGCCATTTTATTTTCCCTTTAAAAGAATAAACCACCATAATAGGGTGATTGCCAATAGCGCAAAACCTTAAAGATGTTGCTGATATACTGACTTGATATTTTTTTGATAGCTCTTGTAAGATTTTAAATGAGAATTTTCTCCTATTGCAATCTTTAACGAATCTTTCCTCTGGCAATAATAGGCAAGAAGCGAAATAGTCCGCTTGTCTTTCAGCTCTATTTTTTCGGACGAATCCAGTAAATGAGCCATGACTAGGGGACATTCCTTGAAGTAAGGAGTTTCGATGGGTATCTATGAAATAATGACCTAGTTCATGCGCAAAAGTAAACCTTGCCCTATCGCTGAAAGCATGTTGTAGTCTTTCAATATTTATAAAAATATGAAATTTACCATTTAAATGTTCAATTAAACCATCGTATGAATCGCCATATTCACTATAGTTATAGCTTATTTTACATTTTTCCGCTATAACTTCTGGATTTACCACACCTCTGGGACAATAGAAATCCGCAATACTGCCAGCAAGTTCATTCAAAAAACCCTTGTCATATTCCGATAGGAAATCATTTGTCGTTGTCTGCATTCTTCCTGTCCTCATTCATTTTTTTTCTTAACTCTTTAGATATCTCTTTTCCCTCGCGCGCGGCCATGGAAAGACTATCCGAAATTTGAGTAGGAATGTGAACAGAATCTAAATTTATCTTTTTTGTCTTCCCATTCTTTAAAATTTCTAAAGGCGAATTCCAGTTTTTTGGTTTAGCAAATGTTTTCTTAAATTTCTCTTCAAAAGCCTCGATTTCATCTTCCGAAATCGGCATAACAAAACCATTTAGGCGCATAAATCTTGCTAAATTTCTATCCTTTTCTTCCATATTATATAGCCTTTAAATCCGATTTAGATTCAATCTCTTTTATCAATCTTTTTCTCACCCTGCTTCTTATCATCCTAATGTTTTCACGCGTTGTGCCATAAATCGATTCAATAAAATCAAGTACCTCCGAAGGTGTTTTTTTTCCTTCTTCATAATTGTCGTAAAAAGACAATATTATGTAGCGATCTCTATCCGAGAGTGTAAGTAGTATTTCATCTAACAACAGACGATTTTGAGATAACTTTTCTTCTAGTACTTTAAAAACATCATCGGATACAAAGGGCACGAAGAAATCTTCATCTCCATCGATTATTTTTACTTGGAAATTAGAGTAACTTAGAGATTCTTGTAATAAATCGTTCTTTTCGTTTTTAGCAATGCCCAATAAATACGCTTTAAAAGCAATTTCTTTAGAAGGTAGCACTTTAACATCATAAGAGAAGTTAAGTGGTTTCAAATAAACCTCTAGGAAAGTATTGTTAGTAACGGTATTTGCGAATTCATTTTTTTTACTTTCCGATATAAAGAATATTGTCTTCTTTATCGCATTAAAGACAAGAGGGCTATACTCCTGATAAATTTTGATAAAAGCCTTTTCTGCGGTTAGAACATCAGACTCTTTCTCCGAAATATAGAACAGTAAATCCTCTATATCTTCTACCATATTAAACATTATCGATTAGTATCCCAAAAGCGTGACAACCAGCAAATGGCACACTTTAAAGATACTAATATTGTGTAGATAAAGTTTGCCAATTTGAAAGAAAACCTAGCATGAAAAATAGCAGGGTCATTTTGGCATAGTTATTATGCTTTTTGATTTTATCATGATGTCACGCTTTTGGGATTATAACTACAACTCAAAACATAAGTAAATTTTAAAAATGGTAAAAATAGCCTGTTGGCGAGAACTCAACAAAGGGATTTCTTAAGCAGAGTTTCCAAGTTTTAAAAATGACACTTTTTGAAAAGGAGATACACAAACCGGATGGTTTATGAATGTAAAAACGATAGGATAAAAATTTAGAGTGTAAGAAAATAAATATGGAAAAAGAAAGATTAGAATATACAATAAATAGACTCGACCACTACTTCGATAGTGTAAATAACAAAACTGCAGTTTACATAGCAATCAATACTTTTTTAACCGGTGGCATTATAACCTTGGTAACACAGGTAAAGGAGATATTAGTTCAACAATTTTGGCTTCAGTTCCTTGTTGGATTCATATTGATCTTAGGAATAATAAGTTTAATTTTGTTGGCATGGGCGAGTATTCCCTATTTTTCTACAAATACTAAGTTCGATTCGCTATACTACTTCGCATCGATAAGTAGCAAGAAGTTTCAAGATTTTTCAGAGAATTCAGAAGGACAGAATAAAAAAGACGATTTAAAAGATCTTCGAAATCAAGTGCATCTTATGTCTACTGGGCTTACCAAAAAATTTCTCAAACTATTATGGGTTGGGGTTTTACTAATTGCACAATTCATGCTACTCGGGCCTTTTACCTATTTATTAATTTTAAAACTATCATAAAAATGGATGTATTTGACGCTTATAAAAATGTTATTCAAAAGGCAGTTGAAAATGACCCTCTACGAAAACACAGAACCGATTATGGTCTAAGAGAGCCCTATATTGACGAAAATCAGGATTATCTTATAAAGTTAAGAAACGAACTGCCTGGGATGGAACTTAACGAGGGTATGAAAACTTTCGCAAAAGGAATGGGCAGAACACCCACGTTAACTTACCCTGTTCTGGGAAATCATCCTGACTTTTCTTATTTAAGAGGAACGAACAGATCTGAAGACCATTGGATAATTTCCGGTTTCATCGATGTAAGGCGGAGTACCCAGCTTTTCAATAAATTTACAAAAGGAACAGTTAGACTGATTACAGAAAGCATTGTACGAGCCTCAATATTTGCCGTAAATCTTTGTGGAGGCTATGTTCATCGAATTCAAGGGGACGGTTTAATGGTGTATTTTGGTGGAAAGAGCATTGAAAAAAAGGAGGCCGTTAAAGAGGCGCTAAAGTCTTTTGCTATGATCTCTTATTTTGTAAAAAACGACTTAAAAGATTACTTTGATGCTAATGGCATAAAGGATATTCATACCCGTGCAGGCCTTGATATGGGTCATTCCAATCAGGTTTCTTGGTTCTATTCAGGTATTGGAGATTCTGGTGAAATTACCACTTGCAGCTTACACACAAGTTTAGCTCCTAAAATGCAGAGCAATGCCAAAATCAATGGTATAGTGGTTGGTCATAACGTTCATAATCAGTTAGGAAATGACAAATATTTCGATAAAAGAAATAGCCCTATCCATGATTACGAGGACGGTAGGGTATATGATCAATATAATTTTGATTGGGAAAGATATTTGGTTGACACAGGTATGGCTATTCAAAAAGATAGCGGTGTTCTGGTCTTAACCATCAATGCTTTGTCTACACCAGGAAGGGATAGTAATAATTTGTACAACACAGCTTCCAAAAGCAAACCTTTTTTAAATAATGAAGAGTTATAGACTAGACACGGAGATAAAGCATTTCTTGAACAAATACTTCGCCTTCCAGATCGTAGAATATCCAAATAAGCAGTATGTTGTTTTAGAGGGCAAAATAGATATTGTAGACGATGTCAACGACTACTGGGGAAGTTTTGAAGTACAAATTATTCTAAATAAAAATGAATATCCTCATACTATCCCAGTTGTAATAGAAAAAAGTGGGATAATCGACAGGACCATTGATTTGCATATTTCTAAAAATGGCATATGCTGTTTAGATATCCCACATGTTCTTGATAAAATGAAAAGAAGAGGTATTATATTTACCAATTTTTATGTTGAGGTTATCTATCCATTTTTTGCCAATTACCATTATCGAAAGGATAAAAATGAATATGCAAGTGGAGATTACAAACATGGGTTTGCTGGAGTAATACAGTTTTATGATGAACAACACGATTTAACCGATATTCCATACATTATCTCTCTTTTGGAAATTGCCATCGGGCCTACAAAACCAGAAAGGAATAGGATTTGTCCTATTTGTGGTAAGCATAAGTTTAAGAGATGTTGTGGCAAAAAGTTGATGAAACTACTTTCTTATGGTAATGAGCGATTACGGGAGGATTTGGTTTTGTTTCGAGAATACATTTCACAGGAGGAAAATATAGTGACTACGCCTCATAAATCCCCCTAACAGCCCTATGAATCTGGGCAAATTTTCTTTAACCTTTTACTCATTTTTAGATTTCGGCGTAGCACAAATATTGATGCGGAGAACTGAATTTTCTGTAAGAACAAAACTGTCTTAAATTCACTGACCTTCGATTTACTACTTCGCCCACTTTTGCCCTTATATAATGTTGCTAAGTTTTTTAGTATCTCACGTCAATGTTAAATCCAACGCCCATACTACTGTGCATCTTGAATTTTGCCTGACTCGATTGTTTGTAAAGTGTTCCACTATTTAACATCCCTAAGGAAAAAAATATCGCTTCACCTTTATTGTTTTCTCCATCTGTGTCCACCCATTCAAGGGTAACGATAACGTCATTTTTTAAAACTATGTCGTAAGGCTTTAAATCTACTGTTATTTTTCCAACTTGTTTTGGTTCAATTGGAACGAGAATACCCTTTGATAAGATATTTTCTTTTGGTTTGTTGTTTTCAACACTATAAAAATTAACCCTGAAGATGGCTTTTGCACTTAGTCTGTTGTAAGAAATATTGAAGTTAAAAGCATCTACAAATGTTGGGTTTTTGCGAACGTTGATTTTGATGCCCATTTCCGCCCCAAGTTGGTCATAGCTAAACCCGGTACTCATAAACTTTGATTCGGTTTTATTTCCAAGTGTTTTCTTCTTGAACGCTTTTGCTGTAATGACCACTTCATCCAATTCGCTTATTTGTTCCTCCAGATGTATTGATACAGGCTGTTTTCTTAGTATTAGGTCTTTGACTAAAATTTCAACCGGTTTGTAGCCAATTGATGAAATCCTCATTGTATCGCTTCCAAATTCCTTTTTCAAGTTGAGGGTAAACTTGCCATCAGTATCTGAAACCGTTCCAGTCTCTTTATTTAAAATCCCTATATTCACATATGGCAAAGGTTTGTTGTTTTCTTTGTTTAGAACTATGCCCACAATTTCAGATGTACTTTCCTTTTTAGTCAATACATTGTAAGGCTTCTCGGTGGTGTAGTCAAATGTCTTTAATTGTCCCCAAACCGATTGAAAGCCATCTTTGCTTTTTAATGACTTATTGAAAAATGAAATTGTTAAATGCTCGATGTTCCCATAGATTTGAACCGAATTGTCCGATGTTTCAAGAATCGAAGGAATACAAGTGAAATCGGCGTGACTACTGTTTTTGAAACGCAAATAGTATTTTTCTGAATTTAGCTCTTGGAAATAGCTATATTCTTTTGATGGTTGAAACGCATCAAGCTTATCACCACTTTCCAAGTAAAGGTATTTTATGTTTTGATCCTTTGGATTGAAAAGTTTTGAATTATGGATTTCTTGAATATATTGGTCATTTTCATCTTCTGCTCCAAAATAATGGGTTTCTGTTCCGTCCAATGAAACAAAGACTTTTGTGTTTGGGTATCTATCTATAAATACTGCCGAACTCATTCCGCCCCAACTACAACCAATAATCCCGATATTATTAAAATCGGCATTTAAAGAGGTGATTCGCTTTAGGTAGCGAATGGCAAATTCAGCGTCATAAACTTGTTCCTTCATATCCTCTTTTTGATTGGTCATATCTCCCGGATAGCGTCCGACCGACCAAATAGAAACAACCAAAAAACCATTTTGCGCCAGTTTTTCAAGAATTTTATAGTTTTCAAATCCCATTCCGTTAAAACCCGCC
The DNA here is from genome assembly GCA_050330515.1 of Flavobacteriaceae bacterium. GTDB lineage: Bacteria > Bacteroidota > Bacteroidia > Flavobacteriales > Flavobacteriaceae > Maribacter_C. The sequence goes on from JBHJNU010000064.1 coordinate 6,254, forward strand.
ATATAAAAAATGACCGGATGTTTTGTTTCACAAGGTTGAAGGTCTGAAAAACTGTTTGTTTGAATATTCAGCAAATTTTGACCATCCGTTCCCGCACCCAGTTCGGCAACATAAAATTGTGCCAATTCGTTGCTTATTCCGGAGTAATCTTCGTTATCCTGATAGTTTTCCGCTCGTTGTTCGAATAGGTTGAACAAATCCCCAAATTTTAAGGCTTTTCCTTTTTTTTCATTTGATGGATACCAAATGTCCAAATCGACAGGCCTATAATGTAAACTGTCTGTTGATTTCGTATTTGGTTTGTAAATTCTTGTACTGTCTTTTAATTGTAAAGATTTAAATCCAGCGTGATACGTTTGTCCGAAGTTGGTTCCAAAGGTCAGTAGGCTTATAATTATTATCAGTTGGATTTTTTTCATTAAAAAGTGTGTTTATTTTTAAAGACGGTAAAAATGTTCAATTGGTTGCCTGAGGCTTTTTTAAAATGTGGCACAACGCCCTGCTGAACCTCCCTACCGGCAGTTGGGCGTAGTGACCTTCTAAATTTTAAATGCTTGCATATCGAAGATACAGCTAAGATTAAAGACAATAAAAACGTTATCAAATGCGCTGCATTCACTTATACCAATATTAAAAAAATGGAAATGACATTCGTAAATTGCGATTATAGAGATGTTGGGTCGTGGTGATTTGTGTAAGGGGTGAAGATTTAATTTAATAAAATCGAACGATTTTTATTTGGCAACAAAAACATTTTGCAACGATCATTCTCAAAAAAGCACGCTGAAAGCACGCTGAAAATTAAAAAAGGCAGCTACATTCTCATGTAACTGCCTGATTTTAAAGCTCCCCCTCTTGGGCTCGAACCAAGGACCCTCTGATTAACAGTCAGATGCTCTAACCAGCTGAGCTAAGGAGGAGTATGTTCTATTTTCAAGTCTTTGTTTGACCTTCTCAACTTACTTGAATACCGGTTAAATCTTTAGCCCTCTTTCGAAAACCTAATGCCGGCAGGCAGGTAATGTTACATGTACATCGCTTTAATCGCTTAAAGCGGGTGCAAATATAATCGATTTTTAAAATACGGCAAACAAAATAAACCTCATTTACCGTTCCTAAAGAAATCTTTTAATAATATTCCAGATATCATTGCCGAAGATTACGGCCATTAAGCCCATAACGATAATAAAACCAGCGATTTGTCCGCGTTCCAGAACCTTTTCACTTGGCGCCCTGCCCGATACCATTTCGTAAAGCAAGAACATTACATGGCCCCCATCAAGGGCTGGAATGGGTAATAAGTTAACAAAGGCTAACCAGACCGAGAACATTGCCAAGAAATTCCAAAAGAAGCCCCAGTTCCATGATGCGGGCATCATTTCAACAATACCTATCGGGCCCTTTACCGCCTTATAGCCCTTGGTTTTGGTGTTGAATATAATTTTGAAATATTTAACTTGCTTCGTGAGCACTTCAATAGTCTCGTTGAAACCGGCGGGAATGGCGGCCAACAGACTGTATTCATCGGTCACGAAAAGATCCTCGTTACCCATTATTACGCCTATGGAACCTTCTTTTGGCACCGTAATACTTAACTTGTTTAACCTTCCTTCCCTCATAACACCAATTTCAATGGGCTTATTCGCAGATGAAATTATTTTACTCCTGAATTCATGGTTATAGGTATTCGGTTCACCATCAACCGAAACAATCTCATCGCCCGCAAGTACACCCGCTTTATCGGCAGCGGAATTGGGCAGAACGCTATCAATAACCGTTTTTTGCCGATACCCCAGAAAGTTCTTACCCTGGGTCGACAGCACGTCAGCAAGGGCTTCTTCCTTTATCGGAAAAGTGATTTCCCGTCCATCGCGATTTACGGTCAATTCATCCCCTAAAAGAATATCAAGCTGGGCATCGGTAAATTTTTTGGCCTTTTTGCCATCGATCGCTAAAATTTGATCGCCCGTCTTTAGACCTATCTTTTCACCGATAGAATCTACAACAATGCCATATTTCAAATTGTTGGCGGGAATATAGGTATCCCCATTGGCCGCTAACAACCCCGTATAGATTACCCATGCCAAAAAGAAGTTTACGGTAACCCCTCCTACCATGACGATCAAACGCTGCCACGCCGGTTTACTTCTAAACTCCCACGGTTTGGGCTCCTCCTTCATTTGCTCGGTATCCATACTCTCGTCGATCATACCGGCAATTTTTACGTAACCGCCCAAGGGTAGCCACCCTACGCCCCATTCGGTTTCCCCAATTTTCTTTTTGAAGAGGGAAAACTTCCAATCAAAGAATAAATAGAACTTTTCAACTTTGATCTTAAAATATTTGGCAGGTAAATAATGCCCGAACTCGTGAAGAATAACGAGTATCGATATGATCAAAATGAACGTAAGAATCTGTATTAGCAATCCCATGTTAAATTTCTAGTGTTAAAAACGCACAAAAGTACATCATTACAAGGTCTTATGAAAAGAAACCATTGGCGCAACGCTATTTTAAGAAACATTTAGCAGCCCTACACCACTTTACCTTGACCAAGCTAAAGGGCTGTTGTATCTTTACAAAAAAAATCATGCGCTCGTTTTTTGGCAAGTATAAGTTGTTCTTCTTGGTACTCATTTGCCTCTCTGTGGTGATACTATATTTATTTTACAATGCGCTGCAGCCCAAGAAAGTACTGCCTGTTTATCAGCCCTCTATGGTGAATCCTGAATTGGTGGATAGCACGTTGCAAGAAATACGAAAATACCATACCATTGCCGATTTTTCATTGACCAATCAAAATGGCGAAACCATAACGCAAGAAGACTACGCGGACAAAATTTATATCGCCGATTTCTTTTTTACCACATGCCCCACGATCTGCCCCATAATGACCAAGAACATGGCCTCGATACAAAATCAACTTGGTGACGAGGTACTTTTGCTATCACATTCGGTAACACCGGAAATTGATTCTGTTGCGCAGCTTAAAAAATACGCCGTTGAAAAAGGTGTCGATGACACGAAATGGAACCTGCTTACTGGCGACAAGAAACAAATTTATGAACTCGCCCGAAAATCGTACCTGGCGGTAAAAACGGATGGAGATGGCGGCCCTTATGACATGATCCATACCGAAAACTTCATACTGGTGGATAGACAAAGGCGCATACGCGGTTTTTACGATGGAACGAAAATGGAAGAAGTAGAAAAATTGATGAAAGATCTAGCGGTTTTGAAGGCATCCTATCAGTAAGTGATATGCTGTCAGTTGTCCGATCAAGGTCTGTAAAAACCCCTAATTTCAGTGAAACTTCCCCCCAAACCACCTTGCAGATGCTGGCGAAACGTCTTCAAACATTTTTGTACCTTGAATTAAAAACACGAACCAATCGATGCTGAAACACGCCTTCCCACCCCTCCTAATCTCCCACATTTTTTTTTGTATCTGATACTTTAGTTTTGGAATTTTACCTTACTTTTGCCTATTACTTATAATGAATCTAAATAAAGATTGGACGGCACGGTAGCAGATTTGAAACGAGGACAAAAGGGAATCATCAAAGATTTCGCGGATGGCCTCTTGCCCATTAAATTATTGGAACTTGGCTGTCTGCCCGGAAACGAAGTGGAGCTCGTTCAGATAGCACCACTTAATGACCCCATCTACATCAATGTAAACGGCTCGCATATCGCTATTCGCAGAACTACTGCCCTACAAATAGCATTGGACATCATAGAAGATACGCCCCAATAATGAGTAAGCAGATCAACGTAGCGCTCATCGGCAACCCGAATACAGGTAAAACCTCGGTCTTCAACCAACTAACCGGTCTAAACCAAAAAGTAGGCAATTACCCAGGTATTACCGTTGAAAAGAAAGAAGGTATCTGCAAATTGCCGCGTGGGGTCAGGGCCCATATATTGGATCTTCCGGGCACGTATAGTCTTAACACAACCTCGCTTGACGAAAGTGTGGCAGTTGAGCTATTGTTGAACAAACGCGACAAAGACCACCCCGATGTGGCCCTGGTTATATCAGATGTTGAAAACCTGAAACGTAACCTACTCTTGTTCACCCAGATCAAAGACCTCAAAATTCCTACGATCTTGGTAATAAACATGGCCGATCGCATGTCGCGCAAGGGCATATCGCTAGATATTGAAAGACTTGAGGAAAAACTGAATACCAAAATAGCGCTGATCAGTACCCGAAAGCGCTCTGGTATCGAATACCTGAAACAACTCATTGCCGAATACAAAGGGCTGTCCACCGCCCCGAACCTCGACACCACGGTCATCGACCCGGCATATTTCGAGCGTTTAAAGAATACCTTCCCCAAAGAAGACCTTTACAAGCTTTGGCTGGTGATCACACAAGATGTGAACTTCATGCCCATCGCGAAAACATTTACGAAAGATACCTCATCGTTCGAAACTAAAACAAAGGATGAACTGAAGCGGCTTCAGCACAAAGAGACCATTCTTCGGTATCAATTTATCAATGGTGTACTTAAGGAAACCTATGCGGTAGATGCTAGCGCTGCAAAAGGGCTCCGTGCCGGTTTAGACAAAATATTGACCCATAAGGTCTTCGGTTATCTCATTTTCTTCCTCATACTGCTTACCATTTTTCAGGCCATCTATGATTGGAGCAGTTACCCGATGGATGCCATTGATGCCTTTTTCGCGTCGGCCAGTGAATGGGTGAAAAATTCAATGCCCGAGGGCGTCTTCACCAATTTGATCGCAGAGGGAATTCTGGTCGGTATCAGCGGGATCGTCATATTTATACCCCAGATAGCTTTTCTATTCTTCTTTATCGCCCTCTTGGAAGAAACGGGCTATATGAGCCGCGTGGTCTTTTTGATGGATCGCTTGATGCGTCCGTTCGGACTCAGCGGAAAAAGTATCGTTCCATTGATTTCTGGCACGGCCTGCGCCATTCCCGCAGTAATGGCAACACGCAATATCGAGAACTGGAAAGAACGTTTGATCACCATTTTGGTAACACCGTTCACCACCTGTTCTGCACGACTTCCGGTTTACCTTATCATCATATCGTTTGTCATTCCCCATGGTCGCTTCTTAGGCCTTAGTTATCAAGCGTTAACACTAATGCTCCTATACCTTATCGGTTTTGGCGCGGCGATTCTTTCTGCTATGGTGTTGAACAAAATACTGAAGATCAAAAGCCGCTCTCTTTTCATGGTCGAGATGCCCAACTATAAGCTCCCCTTATTTAAAAACGTAGCCTATACGGTATGGGAAAAAACGAAGAGTTTCGTTTTCGGTGCAGGAAAAATAATCCTGGCCATATCTATCATACTATGGTTTTTGGGTTCCAACGGATTTTCAGATAACTTCAAGAATGCCGATTCAATTGTTCAAAATAGGATAAAGACCCAAGGCTTGTCGCAATTCAACCGATCAGAGATCAAAACCGAGCTGACACTCTATGAACAGGCCTTACAAGACAGTGTTGCAAAAAAGGCCTATACCCTTAGTACTGCCGAGTTGAACGATTCTTTAAAACTGCGGGAAGCCCACCTTTTCAACATCGCCCAAAACCAAGAAATCTCTAGTTTTAAATTGGAGAACTCTTATATAGGCTATGCAGGAAAGGCCATTGAACCGATCGTAAAACCTTTGGGCTATGATTGGAAAATAGGCATTGCGGTCTTAACCTCGTTTGCCGCCAGGGAAGTTTTTGTAGGTACGCTGGCTACTATTTATAGTGTGGGGAGCGATGAGGAAGACACCATCAAGAACCGAATGGCCGCAGAGGTAAACCCTCAGACCAACCAACCCCTGTTCAATTTGGCCTCGGGTATTTCCTTATTACTTTTCTACGCCTTCGCAATGCAGTGCATGAGCACCTTGGCGGTAGTTAAAAAGGAAACCAACAGCTGGAAATGGCCAGCGGCGCAATTGGTTTTTATGAGTCTTTTTGCCTATATTGTAGCCTTGATCGCATATCAGCTTTTAAAGTAAAAAATAAGCGCATATACAGTGGGGTACAATTAAATGTTGTTACGGGTCGACCCATGTAAATGCCAAAGGTCTTATCTGCCCATTTTTTTATGACATTACTAACTATGGAACTTCTACAACAAATATTGGTATATCTTACGGTTTCCGTGGCGTTAGGGTACATAGCGAAGAAATTCTTTTTGCCCAAAAAGCTTTACGCATCCAAAAAATCAGGTTCAAAAGCTTGCGGTCAAGAAAATTGTGGATGCCATTAGGCAGTATTCGCTATAGCTACAAAAATTGTACACCACCTTGCCTTTATTACAAATACCGCTTTATAAAGTAACACTTTCTGCTTTGACTCGTCCTTGAAAAGGAATGGATCGAACATCACCCTATGTATTACCCGAGTTAAAAAAACACTAAATCGGTCTTAATAAAATCAAAAAGGCTATGCCATGTTCAATTGCTATTGCTTTTTTTGTCTTGACCCTAAAAGAACCTTATGTCAATAGCGTCTACGAAACTAGCGTTTTTCCTTTTTTTTCTTACCGTCTTGGTTGGTCGTTCACAGTCGATAAGTTCGATCATACTTGATTCGGCTACCCATAAACCCGTGCCATATGCTACGATACAACTCTTTAATAAGGGCGCGATTACCAATGAGGAAGGCAGGTTCAGTTTGAATTTTGACCGCGTTGTTTCTGAAACCGACTCGCTGAAAATTTCCTCTATCGGCTACAATACCATTCACCGCCCACTGGCAAGTTTTACCGAACCTATTATCTATTTGGCGCCAAAGGCCATTGAACTGAACCCTGTTATCGTTACGAACAAAAATTATACGCCCGAAGAGATCATCGCCCTGGTGAAGAAGAATATTGAAAAAAACTACAATACCAGCCTGACCAAAAGAAGGTTGTTTTTACGGGAAACCTATCGGTCGAGCGTAACCAAATCGAATTACGAACTAATCGAATCTACCATCGAAGCTTTGAACAAGAATTTTCTTGATAGTGTAGTCAAGGCCATCCCCAGAAACACGGTGTACTATACCGAATCATTGGGCGACCTTTACGGCAACGAAAAATCGGATGACCAAAAACTCGACCTGATCAAAGCCTCGGAACTTTATGATAAAAAGGAGCAGATAGGTATAGAGGAGTTTGAAGAAAAATTCAATGAGATCGTCAAGAAAAATGTCAAGACCGATTCTTATTTCAAGATCAAATCGGGTATTTTCAGCTTTAAGGTCGATGGTGACGAACTCTTCGATGTGGAGGCAGATTCTACAGACCTTGCGGCCTTGAACGAACAATTGGAGGAGAAAAAGGAAAACGAACAGAACCGCAAGAACTATTTCACCAAATACAAAAGGCAGATATTGGGTAATTTGGTAGAGAACCTTCCTATTTACGAAGACAGTGAGTATAACTTCTTGTGGAAGCAACGAAAGTACGACTTCACTTTAGAAGAGTTCACCTATATCGGCGACAATGCGGTCTACGTAATTAAGGCAGAGCCCAATGGTTCGGCAGATTTTAGGGGGAAACTGTTCATTAACGCCGATGATTTCGCAATTATTCGGTTAGACTTCGAAAACGTTAAACAACTCAGCAAATTTAGCTTAATGGGAATTTCGGCTAGTGAATATTTAGCGAAGGGAAGTATTCTTTTCAACAAGGGAGAAAACGACAAATACAGCCTCAGCTACTATGATGTTGTCAAAGGAAACAGTATGGGGGTTAAACGACCTTTGAAGATCATCGAGAAGAATAGAATAGTGAAGGGCCGGAACAGGCAGAATGAACTGCATATCAAAATTGACGGTGCAGGCCGTAGTGTCAACCGGTATGAGGTGGTGGTATTCGACGAGCTTGCCATTAACGCCCCCATCTATGAGGCCTTCAAAGAAAACAATGCAGTGTTGCCCCAGTACATGCCCAACTACGATCCCGAGTTCTGGAAAGGGTATAATATCATGGAACCGAACCAGGCCATTAAGGAGTTTACCTCAAAAGTTGAGATTTCGGCCAATTAAATATATCCTTCCACAAAAGAATACAGCAAAAGCACCCAACCGATAACCAAAAACAGGCCTCCCAGTGGGGTAACGGGTCCAAGAAATTTCATTTTCCTTCCTTTTGAAGCCCTAAGGGCCAGGCCATAAATACTGAACGAAAAAAGAAAAGTACCTACAATAAAGCAGTAGGTCATCCATTTTTCGACCCGTATTTCCAAATTGAGATTATACCCCAAGATCAATAATAAAATAGCATGGTACATCTGGTACTTCACTCCCGTTTCAAAACTTTTCAATTGATCTTCGGTAAATGACCGCTTTAGGGCATGTGCCCCAAAAGCCCCGAATACCACGGCCAGCAGGCCATATAATGCCCCAAAGAAATGTGCTAAAAGAACCATAATTCCATTTTGCTCCGAAGATACGTAATCAAAAGAAATTCTAGTTCGGTCAATTGTCGCGAGATAGCGCAACCGATTCGGAAAACTTCAGTTGCAGTGCCTATTCAATCGGAGATCTCTCCTAGATCAGGGTCCGTTCATGGCCCTAAATGGGGTAGGTTTAGAAGGTAGGGCAGTTTCATTCATGCCTTTAGATTTCGCATCCATCCTTAAGTTGGCATAGCCAAGAAAATGAAGATCCTTACTTCAATGGCTACCTACTTTTGTAAGGACGGCAACCGCAACCATCATTAAAACGGCCAACAACTCGTTAGATGATACGTTAGAAGGTCTAGACCTTGGCGCCGATGATTAGTTGACCAAGCCTTTTCATTTGGCCGAGTTGAACTCCCGAATAAAAACCGTCTTAAAAAGAATTATGCTTGGGGTTGACGAAACAGTTACCGAAAATAATATGCGCGTTGACGCCAAATTGCATGCCGCCGTTTATCGCTGGCTACTCCTATTCTTTGAATGCGATACGAATCTCAAGATCGCCTTTAAGGTCAAAGGCGCACTCGTCGAATCCGGGCGGACCAAAGGTTTTCATCTTGGCTTTTGAAAAGGCAACTGGTTCTTTAGGGATGCCCATAAAATTGGTGTCCAATTTTTTATTGCCGTTCTCATCATGAAAAATAGATACCGCGTAGGTACCAGCTGGCAGATCGTGAATTAAAATTGTAGTGGTACCTTCCTTTGCCGGTTCAAAAACGCCGGTAAAAGTTTTACCATCCTCAAGAAAGGTGTCTGCGGTGTTGTACACTCCCACCGCAACCAAGCCCTTGGAAGATTTTAGACCTTCAGCCCTTACCGTAAGGGTATGTTGGGAAAGGCAAAAAAGCGGCAAGAGAAAAATACCGTACCAGAGTTTTTTCATATTGAATCCTTTAGCAAGTGCATGTAAAGTGTACTTTAATTTGGTGAGGGCTCCAATTTACTTTTGAACATATTGAAGAACTCAACGGTCTCTAGAGAATCTTTCATGTTCAAAAATAGCTGTGAAGAATCTTTTCTGACCAAACGAATCTTCTGCTGTTCAAAATTATCGACAAAAACGTACACCTTTCTATCGGTCAAAGAATCTTTGAACTCTTGGTACACCCCTTTACCCTTATCGAAGGCTGAAAATCCGTTCAGACGTTGCATTGCCGGTATCTTTTCCACCCATTCGACCGTTTCAAGATCGTTGAACTTTAAATCATGATAATAGACCCCTGATAAAAATGTTATTTTATCGGGCTTTATACGTGTCCAGTTCTTGTAATGCGCCGCAAAAGCCAAAAAACAGATGATCAGCGTGATAACGATGATCACATTCCAAAGCCAAAGTCTATTTTTTTGTGCCATAAAGTTCACATGAAGCATGCCCATAACAAGGCGCAGCTGTCTTCAAAGATATCATTTCGCGCTTTAATTATAACGCAACCCTATGCACAACTATTGCGAATAGTGATCATTTAGTGATGTGGTTGAACAAACATCATAATTTTTACCTTCAAGAAAGGCCATGTTTTGATTAACCGTTATATTTAAACTCTTAACTCCACGGTGAACGCATGAAAAAACTACTTCTACCATTCGTACTTGGGTTGATTACTACAACTACGATATATTCCCAAAAAAGGGTACTCGACCATACCGACTATGCGGTATGGAGTACTATTGAGGGTGAAGCTCTTTCACCCAATGGCAAGCATGCTGTCTTTTCTTTATTAAAAGGCGAAAAGGACCATTTGTTAAAGGTAAAAGACATTACGGGGGCAACGCTACTTGAACACGAAAGGGCTGAAAACGGGCAGTTTACCTACGACTCTGGTTTTCTTCTTTTTACCATAAAAGCTTGGAAAGACAGCGTAACCGCAATGACAAGCCGTAAAATAAAAACGAAGGATCTGCCGAAAGATTCCTTGGGCATCTTAAACCTTAAGTCGGGGGGGCTGATAAAAATCGCAAATGTAAAATCCTATAAAGTTCCCGAAGAATGGTCAGGTTACCTAGCCTATGAATTAGATGAGGGCGCCAAAAAAGAGGGGAAAGACAAAGATTCCATCTCCGAAAAAAAGGAAAAAAAACAGAAACTTAAAAAAGTTGGTAAGAAAAACGGTTATCATGTGGTGTTACGTAACCTCACCTCGCAACAGGAAGATACCCTGAAGTTCGTTACCAATTTTACCTTTGCCAAGAAAGGAAAACGCTTCGCCTATACTACAACAGGGGCGGCGAAGGATTCCTCGTCGGGTGTTTTTCTGAGGAACCTTGAAAACGGGCAGCTTACCCATATCCATAACACCTTAAAGGCAAGCTATAGGCAGCTGTCTTTTAGCGAGTCGGGCAAAAACCTTGGTTTTATAGTAGATACAGACACCACAAAAATACAGGTTAGGCCCAATGAACTTTACCTATGGCAAGAGGGCAAAGACAAAGCCGAAAAATTAATGGATGCGACAACCGCACCAAGTGGCTACCTGGTTTCTTCCGATGGTAACGTCAGTTTTTCAAAAGACGAATCGAAACTGTTCTTCGGCCTAAGAACCCCGCCCATTATCAAAGACACCATCCTTACCGACGACGAAATTGTAAAGGTAGAAGTTTGGACCTATGATGAACCCCGCCTATATACGGTGCAAGAACTACAGTTGAAGAACGATACCGTTCAATCATACCTCTCTGCCGTACACCTCAACTCTAAGAAATTAGTGCCATTGGCCAGCATGGCCTATCCTAAAGGTGAACTAGGTGACGAAGGCAATGCCCCTTACGCATTGGTACATACGTCTATTCCCTATGAGTTGGAGAGCCAATGGACGGGCCATGATTATAAAGATTATGCCCTCATCGATACGGGTACCGGTGAAACCACTATGGAATTCAGAAGAACGTTCAACATGCATTTGAGTCCGAAATCAAAATACACTTTTGGCTATAGTCCTGCCGATAGTACCTGGTTCGCCTATGACATCGAATCTCGAGGGTATAAGGCATTGACAAAAGGCAAACCATTTTTTGACGAACTGAACGACTCGCCCGATTATCCGTCGTCATACGGCCTTGCAGGTTTTACGCATGATGATGCCGCTATAATTCTTTACGATCGCTATGATCTGTGGCAATTTGATCCTAAAACAGGAGCTGCAAACCGCTTGACCCAGGGGCGCGAAAATAAAACGCGTTACCGCTATGTGAAATTGGATCAAGAAGAACGCTACTTAGATCCAGAGGGCAACTGGTTGCTGACCTCCTTTAATGAGAATAGCAAGAACTCGGGCTTTGTTTCGTATAGCCCAAAAAACAAAAAAATAAAAGAGCTCGTTTCAGGCCCGTACCATTATGCGAATATCAAGAAGGCAAAATTGGCCGAGAATATGCTCTTTACGCGCGAATCATTTCAAGAATTTCCTGATCTTAGGGTTACGGATGGCACCTTTAAAAAGGTTACCGTACTGAGCAACGCAAATGCACAACAAAAAGAATACTGCTGGGGCAGTATCGAACTAATAAACTGGACTTCCCTTGATGGTAAGGCACTGACGGGATTGCTGGTCAAACCAGAAAATTTCGATCCCACTAAAAAATATCCGTTGCTTGTTAATTTTTACGAACGCAGTTCCGATGAACTATTCAGGCACCGCCACCCAAAACCAGAGCGATCATCGATAAACTATAGTTTCTATAGCAGCCGAGGCTATGTGATTTTCAATCCAGATGTCGAATACCGGATCGGCTACCCAGGAGAAAGTGCCTATAATTGTGTAATCCCCGGGGTGACCGCCTTAATTGAAAAAGGTTTTGTCGATAAGGAAAATATCGGGGTACAAGGGCACAGTTGGGGTGGTTATCAAATTGCCTACCTCGTCACAAGAACCGATATTTTCAAAGCAGCCGAAGCGGGCGCACCCGTGCCCAACATGATCAGTGCCTATGGCGGAATTCGCTGGTGGACGGGCCTTAGCCGCCAATTTCAATACGAACACACCCAAAGTAGGATCGGCGGCACACCATGGGAGTACCCCGCCCGTTATATCGAAAATTCGCCCATCTTCAACATCGATAAAATCAATACACCCCTTTTGGTTATGCATAACGATGCGGATGGTCATGTGCCCTGGTACCAGGGTATCGAGTTTTTTGTCAGCCTGCGCCGTTTGGGCAAACCATCATGGTTTCTTAATTACAATGGCGAGCCCCATTGGCCGGTAAAACTGCAAAACCGAAAGGATTTCAACATCAGAATGGCGCAATTCTTCGATTATTATCTAAAAGGAGCCCCAAAGCCGATGTGGATGGAACGCGGGGTGCCTGCTATCGAGAAGGGGGTGAATCAGGGGTATGAGTTTGTTGAAGGAGAAGAATAGAATTACTATATTTAAGCGATGGAAGAAACCAATAGATTATTACTCCTTGAAAAGGCTAAAACGTTTTTTAGAAAGGAAATCGTTTCGGCTCATATCAATTCAGCGTGCAAAAAAGCTGGTAAATTATCTAATTACAATGTCAACCCATTTCTATATAAGTATCTAGCCAATTTCTTAAAAGGTAATGACAGTCCAAGGAGTATAGCTGAAGCCTTGGTTTTACCAAGGGTTCTTGGGTCAGCAATTACAACCTCTTTTGGAATGAGAGTTCAAAAATTGATTAGTGAATTATTCGAAGGTTTTGGTTCAACTACACCTGGTATTGATATTGAATTTATTGATTCAATAGATGGTAGAAAAAAGTACTGTCAATTAAAATCAGGGCCAAATACTATAAATCATGATGATGTAGAAACCATATTTGGACATTTTAGAGGGACAATAAATTTAGCTCGAACAAACAACTTAAATATCGGTATAAACGACATGATCGTAGGGGTAGTTTATGGCGAAATAGCCGAATTAAGTTCTCACTACAAAAGAATTGGGGATAAATATCCTGTAATGATTGGTCAAGAGTTTTGGTTTAGATTAACTGGCAAGAAAGATTTTTACTTTGAACTTATTGATGCTGTTGGTGAAGTAGCCCTAGAAGTAGATGGGACTTCTGTACTCGCTCAAACCATTGATTCGCTTGCTATCGAAATAGCCGAAAAATTCTCTTCTTGACCTTTATAGTATTGATTTAAGAATTTCACTAATGAATAACCTATTTCTTTTGCAAGATTAACCGGTACGGCGTTACCTATCTGTTTGTATTGTTGCGAAACAGAGCCTGCAAACTTCCATTCATCTGGAAATGTTTGGATTCTCGCATATTCCCTTACCGTAAATGGTCTTGTTTCATCAGGATGACACCTTTCTGTTTGTTTTTGAGCTGGGCTGCATGTTAAAGTCAAACAGGGTTCGTCCCACCCAATTCTTCTGGCCATTCCGGTTTTCCCTCCACCAAGATAAAAACTTTTCTGCATATACTCTTTTTGGATATCCAACGGTAAGTCCCTCCAATATCCTTTTGGTGGCACCAAATTCAATACTTTCTTTTTATGCTCTGGATATTGAGTCCCTTTTGATTTCGGGACTTTTGAATCGTAAAGCCTTCCTTTTTTTAAGGCATCACTTAGGTTAAAAATCGTTTCATAGGGCGATGGGTAAACATATTCAAGGTCAATATCTTTTCGAACTCCAACAAGAATCAATCTTTCCCTTTTTTGAGGAACATTATAATTTATTGCCTTGAGTACTTGAACGGGAGCAACCACTTTATATCCGATTTCATCAAGTATGGAAATCATTCCCCTTAAGGTTTTGCCCTTTTCATGACTTAGCAATCCACGAACGTTTTCTCCGATACAAATTGGTGGTTTAACCTCCTGTACAACTCTTGCAAACTCATAAAACAAAGTTCCACGAGCATCATTCAATCCAAGTTTTTTTCCAGCATAACTAAATGCTTGACAAGGGAAACCACCTGTTACTATACTTACCTTACCCTTATAATGGTCAAATTTAAAATCTTTGACATCCCCTTCTATAACGTTCCAATTTGGTCTATTTGAGCGAAGGGTTTGACAAGCCCATTTATCTACTTCATTCAATGCGGCACATTTTATGCCTGCTTTCTCCAAACCTATCGCCAGACCTCCGGCACCTGCAAATAATTCAAGAACAAAATAATCATTATTTGGTTCAACAAAATTATCACCTTTCCTTTCAAAAATAGCATTATTAAACTCGGGAAATAGCTGCAATTGTTCCTTGCTATACACGCGATAGTTACTCATAGGTTCCCTGACAGCTGCTAACTTGCCATCTCGATCCCATCTCCTAAGAGTTTCAGTACTTTTCCCTAAAATATCAGCAACCTCAGATATTGAATAATAATTTTTCATAACCAAATTACACAACTTTATACATGGTTACAAAAATAAGAGGAAATTAAACTCGACAAAATAGTTTTAAAAAGAATATCAAATAAAGTTATAAACATTCACTCGGAGTTACAATATCTTAAAAAAATAAAAACTTAACTCAACCTCTCCCTAATTCAACTCCCTCTTCACAACATCATAATAACTATCGCTAACCGGCATTTGTATATCGCCAACCAATAGGTCTCTGCCCTTTAGGCCAGTAACCATTTATCGGTTTACGATTTACGATCGGTGCACCCTCATAAAATACCGCTAGGCAATATATTTTCAAGCGCTTTTTGGGATGGGTTACCCATGCTTTTTTATTCGTCCTACGGTAGTTCACATAGTCACTATCGAGATAGCAACTATCAGGGGACTTTAATTTATGAAGTTCGTAGCCCGGTTTTACGGTTTTGGTTTTCTGAAAGAGCATTTAAAAAAGGAAGGTTGACCATCAACATTATCAAATTTTATGAATTAACATGCCATATAAAATAACTGATAACCTTCTGATTCACATTATCTCTACATTTCATTTTTAGCTTTTGAATACTCCAAAAAGTGGCATTACACCCCTGATTGCCAATTGCTTATTTGAAATCATACTAAATAATTTTTGCCTATAATTTCCCTATCTTTACCGCAAGAACAATGGCAAAACCAATTTCTATAGCGACCTCATGGCTGATTTTGTTTCAGAGCTTCAATATTTCTTTTGGAGATATTGTTGATTTTGATGAGCTCATCGAGCATGCGAAATTCCATAGTGAAAACTATGGAGATAACTTCATTGTCTTCCTCTCAAAACACTACGGCGAGTTAAAGGCCGAGCACCATAAAGAGCATCAAGAGGAAAAGGAGCAGCATGAGCAATTACCCTTTCAGAATCAGGGCCACTCGGTTTCTCTTTATGCTTTTGTACTTAACCCTCAACCGGAACCTTCCATGGTTTTGGAAGTAGGTGTCTATGGTTCCGCGAACTATTTTTACCGTGCTACTTACCACTCTTTAGATCCAGAAGGGCCTTTTCAGCCCCCGAGACAAGCATAAGCTACCTTTTTGATTTAGTCGCACGTCAAACCGCTGGTTTTTCGTGAAGTTCTTAATGAATAATTCCATGGATTATGCTCTCCTTTATTAT
>JBHJNU010000065.1:0-14945 GCA_050330515.1 Flavobacteriaceae bacterium
GCGCATGATAGGCACCCCGGACGATTACAAAATTTCCTTGGAAAAGAACAAAGACTTGAAGGCCGGCCTTCAATTTAAGAAAACAGACGACTTCCTGTTCGATGATTTGGAATCCGAACTTGAGGAAAACTGAAGATTCCTAAAAACATTGTGCCAAAATGGCCATGCAGGAAGAATCCAGAAGAAAAGAACGGCCACAGCTATTAGGCATGCCCGCAACCCTAAAGAAAATGACCCGGAATCCGCACCCTGGTACTGCCGCGACCGGATATGCGATGAGGTTTAGGTTTACTGCACAAATGTTTTTTCTGCTTCTTTAATCTTAATTATCCACTGGTGTACGACTATTACTAATAGCCTTAATACGTGTAGGGTATTTGCTCATCCCACAGGTTTAAATTTAAGAGAATGCTTGGGCTGCTAATGCGCAGTGGGCTTAAATCGAACGAAAAAGCCTTCGAAATTACAGCATCGCAAAGTTCGGTACTTGTGAAGGAAATTTTTAGATAGCGCTGCTCAGGATTGGACTCCGCTACATTACCGGAATCTATTAAATCTACTTTCCAAGTATCCCCGCTGCAACCGCTAGATTGAATTTGCACCTCCAAACAATCATCTACCACTTGGATACTATTGATGGTATAATCTTCTGTTTGCGCGTTCGTGAACAGGCTATTATCTACAATAGTGATTTGATTACAAACGGAATTCAAGGAAGCATTGTCGGTGGTCTCGTTACTGCAAGATTCCAATAAAGGGCCGAGCAGCGTTACTGCAAATAGTATTTTCTTCATAGCGCTTTTTTTGATTAGATGGGAAAAGTTACGAAAGGTTGCGTAAATTGGGTTTTGAATAGGACCTTCGAAAACCACAAAGATCAGGAAAGAATATATTGTTAAGCTGATCTTGCCGACGATATTAAAGATTGGTACAATCTTTTTTGCTGTTAACCCTAAAACCAAACTCTTTAAACCGTTCTCGCATAACTCCTTGGCCGCCCAACTACCGCTAATACCTCTGCCAACTACAATGGCATCATAGCGCACTTCCTGATTCATTTCAGATTTCTTATGGTTTTCTAACGGTATTCGCTATATTTATGACTTAACTTTAATAGGTTCGTAAAGGCAATACCAAAACCTTAAATATAAGGTTGAAGTCTCAAAATTTTAGAAACCAATTTCAATAACACCACCAGTTAAGTAGCAAAATGAAGACAATTAAAGGACCAGCAGTATTTTTGGCACAGTTTGTAGACAGTAAGGTACCATTCAACTCATTGGACGGATTATGCAAATGGGCATCGGATTTAGGATACAAGGGAATACAAATACCCACTTGGGAGAACTTTCTGATAGATTTGGACAAAGCAGCAGAAAGCCAGACTTATTGCGATGAACTAAAGGGAAAAATTAATTCTTATGGCTTGGAGATTACCGAACTGTCGACCCATTTACAGGGGCAGTTGGTCGCAGTTCACCCTGCTTACGACCTAATGTTCGATAATTTCGCGCCGGATCGGGTCAAGAACAACCCCAAGGCCCGAACTGAATGGGCCGTTGAAACAGTAAAGAAAGCGGCAACGGCAAGCCGTAGACTGGGCCTAAAGGCCCATGCGACATTTTCAGGCGCCCTTTTATGGCACACCATGCACCCCTGGCCGCAACGGCCGGCGGGACTCGTAGAAATGGGATTCGAAGAATTGGCCAAACGCTGGATGCCCATTCTGAACCATTTTGATGTAGAAGGCGTTGACGTCTGTTACGAAATACACCCAGGTGAAGACCTGCATGATGGCGATACTTTTGAACGCTTTTTAACCGCAACAGGAAATCACAAACGCGTAAATATTCTCTATGATCCAAGTCATTTTGTTTTACAGCAGTTAGATTATATTCAATATATTGACCATTACCATGAGTTTATAAAAGCTTTTCACGTAAAGGATTCAGAGTTTAATCCGACCGGAAAAAAAGGGGCTTTTGGAGGATACAATGATTGGGGCAACCGGGCAGGTAGATACCGCTCTTTAGGAGATGGTCAAATCGATTTCAAGACTATTTTCTCCAAATTGACGCAATACGGCTGTGATGTTTGGGCGGTAATGGAGTGGGAGTGCTGCATTAAGAGTCCTGAGCAGGGGGCCCGCGAAGGTTCGGTCTTTATCAAAGACCATATTATCGAAGCTACAGAAAAAACTTTTGATGATTTTGCCGGCGCTGCGGTTGACAAACAGATGCTGAAGAAAATTTTAGGGCTATAACAGTTAAGAACCAACGAAAATGAAAAGAACACTATGTATAGCGCTTATGGCCTTACTTGTTTTTGCATGCAAAGACAAGGTAAAGGAAACTACCGTAGCAACTTCCGATAAGGTTGAGGAGACCCTAGAAAAAACCAAAGTTCAAGATGAATGGACCGTTCTCTTTGACGGCACCTCATTTGATGGCTGGAAGGGCTACAAAATGGATGCTGTTCCAGAATATTGGAAACTAGAAGATGGCGCTATGGTTTTTTATCCACCCACCGATCGAAAAAAAGGCGTAAGCTACAACTTGGTTTCAACGAATGAGTTCCACAATTTTGTGCTATCGCTAGAATGGAAAATTGCAGAGGCGGGCAATAGCGGCGTCATGTGGGGCGTGCAGGAAATGGCCGAATATGGACAACCCTACAATACGGGTCCGGAGGTTCAGGTACTTGATAATGAAAAACATCCCGACGGTAAGAACGGTACCTCTCACCAGGCTGGGGCCTTATACGATATGGTAGCGCCTTCGGAAGATGTCACAAAGCCGGTAGGGGAATGGAATTCAATGTATATAACGGTAGACTATTCGAACAATGTAGGGGTCATTGTTTTGAATGACGTTGAAATTGTCAACTTTCCGCTAGCTAATGAAGCTTGGGATACCATGGTCTCAAAATCAAAATTCGCCGGATGGGAAGATTTTGGAAAATCCCCAAAAGGTAAAATAGCCTTACAAGATCATGGCGATATGGTCGCCTATCGAAATATTAGAATAAAAGAACTTTAAAGGCAGCACCGACAACTTGTAATTAATTTCCAACAATAAACACCTAAAGATGAAGTACACCTATTCAATTCTGCTTATGGCAATCATAATCTCTTGTAAAGAGGCAGTGCAAGAGAAGCCGGTAATGGTTGAAGAACCTAAAAGTAATGTTATAGTTCATGCTGAATATTCGGGCACAGAACCATCCAAGCCCGAGGAAACCGAATTTTACGAACCCATTGTTCCAAAGGTAGATCCTATTGGTAAAAATGGAGCGCCCAGTGATGCTATTATACTTTTCGACGGTAGTAGTTTTGACAATTGGATGAGTGTCAAAGACAGCACCTCGGCAAAATGGCACCTGAACAAAGACGGAAGTATGACCGTAAACGATAAAACGGGCGACATTCAAACCAAACAGACTTTCGGTGACATACAACTACATATCGAATGGAAATCGCCCTTACCCGCTCAACGTGATAATCAGAACAGGGGCAATAGCGGAATTTTCTTAGATGGTCTGTATGAAGTACAGGTATTGGATCAAAATGATAACCCAACCTATGTAAATGGTCAAGTGGGGTCTATTTATAAGCAGCACACACCTTTGGCCATGGCTTCTGTACCAACAGGGGAATGGAATACCTACGACATTATTTATCATGCCCCTGAATTCAACGAAGAGGGCGGAAAAATAAAGTCGGGCACGATAACGGTCATTCATAACGGCGTTTTGGTACAGGATCATGTTGAGATCAAGGGCACTACACCTTATATCGGTTGGCCAAAGAATCCTGCGCACGGTAAAGGCCCTTTAAGGCTTCAGGACCATGGTGATGATAGTAGGGTCAGTTACCGAAATATTTGGGTAAGGGAGCTCTAATTTGGGGGAACGCAATCTAAAAGCGATTACCTTAACTTTGCCAAAAAATAAAATTGCCCTATGATTCAATCCATGACCGGTTTTGGGAAGTATGTGATACAACTTCCTTCAAAGAAAATAACGGTTGAGCTAAAATCGCTCAATAGTAAAAGCTTGGATCTGAATGCCCGAATGCCATCCGCCTATCGAGAAAAGGAACTGGAACTTCGCAAGACCATTGCCGATGCCTTAGTCAGGGGAAAGGTCGATTTCGGTCTTTATGTCGAATTTACAGGAAGCGAGACGGCGGCACAGGTCAATGAAGCGGCGGTTAGGCAATATATGAAACAATTGAACTCCATCGCAAGTGGCGATGACCTGCGTTTATTGGAAATGGCACTTCGAATGCCAGATGCCATGAAGACCGAACGTGAGGACATCGACGAAGAGGAATATGAATCCATTCAATTGGCCTTAACGGAGGCACTTAAAGAAATTACCCTTTTCCGCACTGAAGAGGGCACCGTTCTGGAGAACGATTTCTTGCAGCGTATCAATGTTCTGCATCAATTGTTGGCGGAAGTAATCAAAATGGACCCCCAGCGGCAGGGCACCATTCGCGAACGTTTAGAAAAAGCGGTATCAGATTTGAAAGCCGAAGTTGACGCCAACCGTTTTGAACAGGAACTTATTTTCTATTTAGAAAAGAATGATATCACCGAGGAGAAGGTGCGCCTGGCGAACCATTTGGATTATTTCTCCAAAAGTTTAAGATCTGAAGACTCCAACGGAAGAAAGTTGGGATTTATAACCCAAGAAATAGGTCGTGAGATCAATACTATAGGTTCGAAGGCCAATTATGCACCCATGCAGCAACTGGTGGTGCAAATGAAAGACGAGCTGGAAAAAATCAAAGAACAAATGTTGAATGTTTTATAATGACCGGAGGCAAACTCATCATATTTTCGGCACCATCGGGTAGTGGAAAAACAACCATTGTGAGATATCTTTTGGATCAACCCGAGTTGAACCTTGCCTTTTCTGTTTCGGCAACTTCCCGCCCTAGAAGAGGAAAGGAAAGGCATGGCGAGCATTATTACTTCATGTCGGTTTCAGAGTTCAAGCAACATATCAAAAATGAAGACTTCTTGGAGTGGGAAGAAGTATACCGCGATAACTTCTATGGCACATTGAAAAGTGAGGTAGAACGAATTTGGGCCGAGGGAAAGAACGTCATATTCGATATCGATGTGGTAGGAGGGTTGCGAATCAAGAAGAAATTCCCCCAAGAGACCTTAGCCGTTTTTGTGAAACCGCCCAGTGTTGATGAATTGAAGATACGTCTAAAAAAACGCAGTACCGAAAGTGATGACAAAATTAACATGCGTATTGCCAAAGCGTCCGTAGAGTTGGCCACAGCGCCCCAATTCGATAAGATCATCAAGAACTATGATTTAGATGTAGCGCTGAAAGAGGCACATCAGTTGGTAGCGGAGTTCGTAGGTGTTGGCCCACAACTGCCAAAAGGGTAGTACTATTGCTATGAGTAAAAGAGTTGGTTTATACTTCGGCACCTTCAACCCGATACACATTGGGCACATGGTCATAGCGAACCATATGGTCGAGTTTTCAGGTTTAGACGAAGTTTGGTTCGTAGTTACGCCACAAAGTCCGTTTAAGACCAAGAAGACACTTCTTGATAACCACCATCGGTATCAAATGGTTTTTGAAGCTACCAAAGACTTTCCAAAGCTTAAACCGAGTAAAATAGAATTCGACCTTCCCCAACCGAACTATACCACCAATACCTTGGTACATTTAGAAGAGCAATATGGTAGGCAATATGAGTTCTGTTTGATCATGGGGGAGGATAATCTTTTAGGATTCCATAAATGGAAAAACTATCAAACCATTTTAGAAAACTATACTATCTATGTCTATCCAAGGATATCCGACGAAAAAATAGAAAACCAATTTGAAAACCATGCAAAGATCCATAGGGTAAACGCGCCAATTATGGAAATCTCATCTACCTTCATCCGTCAAAACCATAAGGAAGGAAAAAATATCAGGCCTTTATTGCCCGATGCCGTTTGGAAGTATATGGACGAGATGAACTTTTATCGCTAGGGTTACGCTTGCCTGAAGATTATTCCAACACAATTCTTCGGAATCTTATTTTTTTGTATTCGTCCGTTTCGTAGATAACGCCTAAGGTGTTATCGTCTAGTTTTACCATATCGGAATAGGCGGAATGACCCCTGTGCACTTTGAACAAGGTACTCCAGTTGTCTGACTCATCCACACTTTCCATAACAATTAAATCCAATCTTTTTTCGGGGTTTGAAGGCGTGGTGAAAAGAATTCGATCTTGCCCAGATTGCTTCTCGGTACTCCATCTTAATAACGCAGCCTGTATAATAGGGCTAGGAAATTTATTGGATTCACTAATAGGGGCAGAAAAAGTGAGTCCCCCATCCAGGCTATAGGTTTCACCCCGATTTTTCAATTTTGAACCCCCCTCTTGATCCCTGGTGTTGACATAGATGCGTCCGTCGACCAACTCTACAATGGTGGTTTCATTACTTTGTACGGCATCGGTCAAGGTGGTGTCAACGGCACCGATC
The DNA here is from genome assembly GCA_050330515.1 of Flavobacteriaceae bacterium. Taxonomy (GTDB): domain Bacteria; phylum Bacteroidota; class Bacteroidia; order Flavobacteriales; family Flavobacteriaceae; genus Maribacter_C. The sequence goes on from JBHJNU010000065.1 coordinate 6,507, forward strand.
TGCCAGTTTTTGCCTTGGTCATCAGAATAGACCAGGGCCATACAGTAAGCAGCACTTCCTTTTTCTATACTGATGGCGACGGGGGCCAGTAAACGGCCCTTGTTTTTGGGGTATTTCAGTTCGATGCCATGAACTGGCCCAAGGGCATGCCAGCGCCATGTCTTGCGCTTTACGCTTCGTGTAATTTCCTTTGGGGTTTCCCAGGTAAGGCCATCATCGAACGATGCGGTCAGATAAGTTTTTCTTTCCTCCTCTTCTCGATAGTCTTTGTTGAGTATATCGTGTTCACTTAGCGACGTCGTGTTAAAGAGGAGTACGATCTTATTTTCTGAAGCGACAAAAATGGGCACCGGATTCTGCACGGCCAGCGTATCGAGATCATACAAAATGTTCAGTGCCTCCCAGGTTCTACCCCCATCCAATGATCTTCGATAAACCAGGTCAATATCACCGAAATCGCTGGTTGAATTTTTTCTACCCTCGGCAAAAGCAATAAGGGCCTTGTTCGATTTTATCAATGTTGGAATTCGAAATGAATGATAAGCTTCTAGTCCGGAAAAATAGGGAATCGATACCGCCGTAGTATCGTTGGAAAGATCTATTGCCCCATGCGCAGTGCTTCTTTGGGCACAACAACATACGCAGTAGAAAGAAAGGAATAAACAACTAACAATTTGTAAGGCTGTAAGATTGTTTTTTACCATAGTTGGTGGCATTAATCTATTTCTGTTGCTCATTGGGGTCACGGTAACGTTGTAGCTTTTTTAAATGTAATGAATTCGTTGGTTTATGAGGGTACATGCGACCTTTAAAATTGGCGAAAACGGCATCTATTTGAAGCCGTTTTTCGCCCATGAGAATGAAGAAGCCCCTTTATTGTGCTTCCCTCTTATCGAGAAACTGAATGTCCCTGGTATTTTTCTGCACTGCTACGGCAGCGAAAAGGCTTAAGGTAAATGACATGGCGTAAAACCCTTTTTCGCTTAGTGCGAGGTCTGCGTTCCATAGACCGATGATCAATAAAGTGATCGATATGATGGTTGTGAACCAACTGATCCCATAGTACAAATCGGTAACCTGAATGCCTTCTTGCCTGTCACGTACACTTTTCTGCACTGATATTACTGAAAAAAGGCCGAATAGGAGAATGGTGAAATAGTATCCTTTCTCATTGAGCTGCATATACGCATTCCAAAGACCAATACAGTAAGATACCATACCGATGAGCAGTGCCATCCAAGATGCCGAAATAAACGCGGGGGTCGGCCTACCATCGAATTCAGCTATTCTTTTGATCTCATTTTTATCATTGAACATTGTATTTTCCATAATGATTTGTTTTAGGTATTTATATTCGTCCACAAAGATGGGCAGTTGAGAAGGTTTATGAAATACAATATAATTTAAAAACTTACGATTAAAAAAATGAGGATATGATTATCACGTATTGTAATAATTAATTTTATATCCCTAAAAACTTATATTAATTTGAATACCATTATTACCATTATAGCATCTTTTTCTAAGGAAGAAAGACAAGATTTTCTTGCCGAAATCAACAGAAAGACCCGCAGGGGTGACGCCAAGAATGCGGCACTTTTTAAATTGATTGTTGCAGGAAAGACCAAGAACCTAGATGTTCAACTCTATGGTAAACCATCAAAAAATGCCTATCACGCGCTATGCAAAAGGCTGCAAGACTGTCTTATCGATTATGTGGCGCGCAGAAGTTTCGAGGGTGAAACCTCAGAAGATCTAGAGATCCTAAAGCTATTATTGGCAAGTCGCATTTTCTTTGAGCAACGACATTATTCAATTGCGTTCAAAACATTGGAAAAGGCAGAAAACAGGGCACTGCAGACCGATCTTTATGCCATACTCAATGAAATCTACCATACGAAAATACAGTATGCCCATTTGAACCCAAAATGGATGCTGGCTAAGGTCATTACCGCTTCTGAAAGGAACATGAAATTATTTCAGCAAGAACTTCAATTGAACCAAGCGTATGCCACCATAAAGTGGGAATTGAAGGAAAATGGCGCTAAAAACATCAATGCAACGGTGATCAATGCGTTTTCAAAGTTCAGTATTTCCATAGATGAGACGTTAACCTATAAGTCATTGTTTCAATTGATGGAAATTACGGCCACTTCGGCAAAATTACAGCGCGATTTTCACTCGCCCTTACCTTTTATGCTCCAGGTGTATGCCGTTATCAACAAGAAGGATCAATTGGCAGATAAACATCGGTTTTACCATATCAAGATCTTGAACTTAATGGCGGTATCCCATTTCAGAACCAAACGGTTTCAGGAGTCCATGCGATTTGTCGAAATAATGGAAGTTGAAATGAAGGCTGATAATAGGCGTTACTTCAAAAGATTTTTTGAAAAATGGGTACTTATAAAGGCTTTGAACCACAATTATACCGGAAGTTCAGAAATTACGCTCGGCTTATTGGCAAGTTTTCCAAATGAATCTTTTGACATTGACTTGGTACGGGCCATGTGCTTGTTTCACCAAAGTAGGTTTCGCGAAGTATATGATGTTCTAAAGAAGTTCGACCACAGCGACGACTGGTACGAGAAAAAGACGGATTGGATCTGGGTCTTGAAAAAGAATGTAATCGAGATATTGGTCTTGATCGAGCTAGATAATCTAGACGTAGTTCTGTTGCGAATTAAAAGATTTAAAAGGAGGTTTACGGAACAGCTCAAAGAAATAGGGGAGCAACGCGTATTGACGTTTATCCATATAGTGGAACGGTATTATGAGAACCCCAAAATAGTGTACACACCGGCCTTTAAAGAAGAGGTGGAAAATTCTTTCGAGTGGTTGGGTAAGGACCAAGAAGATGTTTTTGTGATGAGTTTCTATGCATGGCTCAAGGCGAAGATGGAAAATAGGAATCTCTATGAGGTTACCTTAGAACTGATGCGATAATCGTTCTCAGCACCTTGATTGCTGTAGTATGGCTTGGGCCCATTTGACCGCGTCATCCATAGTATCGAATACCCGCAACGGACTTTTAATGAACAACCTTTCTAGATTAGCCAACATTCGGCGCCTTCTATTTTGTGAAACCACGGCCATTGCCTTAAAATTCGGGAAAAGCTCTAAAACCTCTTTATAGGCAACCAGATTGGCGGAATACGAGTTTATCCGGTGCGAGATATAAACAATAGGTTCTTCTGAGCCGTAGACTTGAGTGGCCATTTGAATAAGTAGGGCAGCGTTATCGAAAGTAACATGTACACCTTCTGCAAATTCGCCCACGATAAGGTTCGGATAGAAAACGAACCTACCTAGGTTTAAGTTGTGCGTTGCTATCGCATTTTCTGCTACTGGAGTTGTGCCCATTCGGAGGAATAATGGCCAATATAAAAACTAAAATCAAAAGTTGTTTTTAGGCCTTGTGATAAAGGCTAAAAATTCGTTGTAGAACTTAATTTCCTCGATTAATGGAAAGGAGACTTTTTTACAAGAGGAATCCTTACCTCAATGAATTACCTTAGAACACCTCAAACAGATTTCGATATCATCTCTTCCGACCATTTGAAAGCGCTCTCTAAATCACTAAAGATATGAATGGGTTTCTTGATAAAAAGTTTCTCAAGTAATGCGAGGGTTTGCCTATTTTTATTCTCCGATACAATTGCATAAGCCTTTAGGTTCGGGAATAGCTTGATCGCCTCGTAATAACCCAGGGGATCGATGGAGTAGGAGTTGATTCTATTTGAAATGTAGACGAAAGGGGTAGTTTTACCATAAACATCTTGGGCTACCATCAAGATGTCAGCTATTTTTTCAAAGGTAATGTGCATACCTTCATGTACCTCGGCAACGGAAATGTTGGGATAAAACACAAATCTACCTGAGTCTAGTGTATGCTCTGCAACGGGTTTTCGCTTTAAAAGAGATATGGTGTCCATAGGGGAATATGATACACTAATATATCAATTTAAGTTAAAGATAACTGGAGTGCAATTGATATTTTACCGAATTATTAACTACTGTTCTTTAATTTTGGTCAAACTAAAAGAACGCTTTAGTTGACTGCATCAAAAAGGGTGACCGGATACTCATATTGTTTAGCTTGGCCGTTTACAACAACGTTCTCTAAGGTTACGGTAAAGGGCGTATCTTCAGAAATCGTATTCACGTTTAAGGAAGGCACCCAAACTATGGTCAAATCGCCGTATTGGCTATCGAGGGCTTCTACCGTAAGCGGTATCGATTGCCCGTTCTGATCCTTCATACTTAGGGCTGTATTGGTAAAATCGGCACCTGCTATTGAGAATGACCAGCGTTCATAGGCTACTTGTTTCGGAGTATAGCCTTGTGGAGGCCAACTGATGAATTCTGGGGCATCGGAAGGAGGATTGCCTGCGTTACCTAACACCCAAATGGCGTTCGTTTCACTGGTATTTCCTACTCCGATTTCTTGTAAACGTGGCCATAACAGCCATCTTCTATGGCCTACCGGGCCATTGTTTTGGCCGTAGTCGCGCATATACGAGTCTATGGCTTCGGCATTTTTGTACTGCGTTAGTAAAGAGTTTCCGGCGCCGTCCTTGCCTGACACGGAAAAGCATTTCCAGTTGTCTGGCGGAAAATGATCAAGTGTTCCATTGGCCATCATCATCAAGGCTGCATGTTGCGCTTTTTCACTTTTAGTGACATTTTCTGAAACGATATTGTTCAGCCCGGCCGCTTTTCTGAAATATTCGATACGCTTAAAGATTTTGTCTTTTGTGCTCTGCGGAACATCTCCCGGATTGCATGCGGCTTCGCTGCCAGACCAGGCAATATCTGAAGTCTCGCTTTTGGAGGCCATGTAATAATCTTGGTATAGTTTCTTAGAAACGGATCTTGCCGTGAGGTCAACGGGCACGATTTCTTGTTCTTCTTCGCTTAGAATGGTACCGTCTTTGGAACAAGAATTGAAAAGGACCAAGGCTGTTAATGCAACATAGGAAAATTTCGAAAAGTGCATAGATAGAATGATTTGGGTATTCTAATAACGCACTTTTTCAAAAACAGGTATAAACTTTTCGATGAAAGGTGAGGTACCTTGAAAATAATGACGTTTTAATTTAAATCGGATAATTGTTCTAAAGGGAAATGGCCTTGGTTAGCACATCCGTTCCTAAATGCTTGCCATCTTTGTTGTAGTACCAAGCGCGGTTTTTTGGCATTTTGATGCCTGAAACGGTTACTGAACCCGTTAGAAGAATGTACTCTCCGTCATTCTTAGATTCATCGTGAAAGAATTGATAGACCTCCATGGCATAGGTCTGGGGGTCGAAGTAAAAATACCAGGTATCATCGCCCACTTCTTTGTTATAGGTGACTTTTAACACGAGATATTCTTTTCCATTAAAAGTTTTAGTCTGTGTTTTTGGGTCGATCAAGGTTCCGCGATTCTTTAACTTCATGGGCAAGCCGTAGAGATAGGTATAATAGTTTTTGTACATATGGGCTCGCTCGCAGCTTAAGCGATGTGTCTTTGCATCTTCCTCCGAGATTTCACTACTTCCATTCAGTGAAAATTCACATACTCCCTTAGATATGCTTTGCATTAGTTCAACACCATCACTAATGGAAGTTGCCTTGAAGTATGCCTTGGGTAGGTCCATTATAATTTCACTTACCCGTTGCTTTCCATCGGGCATAGTCATGGTAATATCCAGTTTTCCGTTAAACGAAGCCCAGGCCCCGCTCGGGTCATGATGGTTGATGGCCTTGTCAAGTAGTTGCGAGCCCGTTAGCTCTTGGGCATTGGATACTATGATACAAAGGAATAGGGACGCTAACAAGATTAAGTTTAAATACCTCATTGCCCTACCGGATTGTCTTTACGTTCGCATGCAGATCATAAATCTCCAAAAGATTCATGGTGGCCGAAAGCAAATCCTTTGTTTCTAAAAGCAGACTAAAATAGAGGGCCGTATTTTTAGGGCTCGATTCATCTGAACGTGTTCGTTCAACCTGTTTCTCAATTTTCTGATCTATTTTTTTCATGAGCTCTTCTTTGTTCATGATCAATTTGGTCAGCTGCTTAAAGTCTTTGGTATCGAAAATGGTTTTAATCTTGGTAAATAGTTCGTCGATGTTAAGGTCGGTTTCCTTCAGATCTTTGATCTGGTTGAAGCGCAATTTTTTATGGTTGTTGTGCACATGTTTGAAACCTGCTTTTGAGATATACTCCAAAGACTGGGTCATATCTTGTAGGTAGCTCAATGCCGTAATGTAGAAATTACTGGTGCTCACATTAGAATCATCTAAATTCTTGATGAAATAGAAGATATTATCGCGTAGGCCCTCTACTTCGCTATCAAGCTTGGCAATACCCTTTCGGCTCTTTTTTAGTTTGTCAATATCATGTTTGGCCAAACCGTCTATCGCCTGACTGTATATTTTGTTGGCACGGTCTATAGCCATTGACATGTTCGAAGAGCTTTCTGCGATTACTCCGATAATCGATTTACTTTCTGATTTCTGAAGTTTTTCTTCAAGCTTGCTCTCTTGCTTTTTTTTGCTATGAGAAAGGTAGTTTCTACCGATCAGTAAGAAGGCAATCAAGAGAAGTAGGCCAATGGCCCAAATACCACCAAGATGGATAAGATAGGCAATTAGTGCCGCAGCCGTAAAGGCACTGATGGCGGTAAAGAACCACCCACCGATAACATTAAGTACGCCGGCTACCCGGTACACTGCACTCTCCGGCCCCCAGGCACGGTCGGCCAGAGAACTTCCCATTGCGACCATAAAGGTAACGTAGGTTGTAGAGAGCGGAAGTTTCATTGAAGTGGCCAGTGATATCAGCACACTGGCGACCATAAGGTTAACAGAAGCCCTGACCAAGTCAAAGGCAGGCATGTCTTGCGCCCTGCTCTTGGGCACGTATATGTAAGGTTTTTCAAATTGCCGGTCAATCTTTTTAGCAACCGAAATGGGAATGATACCTGCGAAATTTTCTGAAAGTTTTATGGAATATCTTACAATTTGACGTGAAAGAAAATTGGGTTGAAATCGCTCATCACCTTCGTCTTGACGCGAAAGGTCTACACTGGTCTTGATTACGCTCTTTGCTTTGGATGAAAACCAAAGTGTCAATATCATGACCACTCCAGAAGCTAATAACAAAGAGGTGGGCGTACGTACGGCTACTGTAAGTCCTTCCATGGTATAATTCGAGGCTTCTATACCTGATGCCTCCCAAGAATTATAGGACTCTAAGGCTGCCAAGGGTACCCCAATAAAATTCACCAAGTCGTTACCGGCAAAGGCCATCGCCAGGGCAAAGGTGCCTAAGATAATTACGATGGTGTAAATATTCCATTTAAGCAAGGCAGTGGTCAACCATGCCAAAAGGGTCCAAACAATGAAATTTCCGACTAGGAACAACGGGGTATTTATCTCAATATAATCAAGCATATCAGGACTAACAATAGCCGCGCTTTTCAAACCCTTTACGATAATAAAATAGATGATCGATGTAATGGCGAATCCACCAAAAATAGCCCCTACCCATTTAGGTTTTTTCTGAAATTTAAAGGAAATCAACAGTCGCGAAATGAACTGAACCACCATTCCTATGGTGAAGGCGATTACCACTGATAGCAGAATGCCTAGAATAACCTCCGTCGCCTTATCGGTATTGATATAATTTGACAAATCGCTTAAGCTACTATCGACTCCTACGATTTTTACAAGCGAGATGGTAACCGCAGCCCCCAAGAGTTCGAAAACTATCGACACCGTGGTTGAGGTTGGCATGCCCATGGTGTTGAAAAAGTCGAGCAGCAGAATATCGGTGATCATAACAGCCATGAATATGATCATCACCTCTGAAAAAACGAATTGAGAAGGGTTGAAGATACCGTTTCGGGCAATGTCCATCATTCCGCTAGAAGAAATTGCCCCAAAGGCGATACCAATGCTAGCTACGATCATAATGGTTTTGAACGATATGGCTTTCGACCCAATGGCCGAATTCAAAAAGTTGACCGCATCGTTACTAACGCCTACGACCAGATCGGTAACCGATAGTACCGCCAAGGCGACGATCATTAAGAAATAGATGTTCTCTCCCATCAAAAGTCGGTTCAGTGTGCCTTTAATCGAGGCGCGGTAACAAAAATGACATTATAATTCAGTTCAAAGGTTAATTTAATGTTATGAAATGAAAATGAGGGTTTATAAATTGTAGTGAAGGATTCCAAGGAATTATAGAAGTTTGAAGCGCCAATATACCTTGCCATACGGCTATTGTTGAAAATATTTTTGAATGTATATACAATATTGCTAAATCGAATTCGTTTTCAATGTAAAATTAATGTTAACAAAAAGTTGTTACAATGTAAAATATTTGTAACTTTGACTTATTAAAAATGGATATCATGAAAAAAATAATCGTAGTACTTGTTTTGG
>JBHJNU010000066.1:0-22642 GCA_050330515.1 Flavobacteriaceae bacterium
ACTTAAAGCAGAGCAATACTTTAGTAGTATGGATTCTTTTGTTCGTATTCGTTAGCGGAATTGGACAGCTAATTTATTGGATTATAGAGATTTTAGGTAAAAAAGGAGTTGAAGGTGCCCGATCGAACGTTTTGAACTAGTGCCAATAAGGCAGCTCTGAGCAAAATTATTGCATTACAAAAATTGGTAGAAAGTAAAAACCCCAGCCCTTAGAACTAGGGTTTTTATGATATGCCATTATTCTGGTTAAGCCTCCAAGGCCTTTTTCACATATACCTTCGCCAAGTGAGTCCGGTATGCTGCATCCGCAAAATGGTCGCTCATGACCTCCACACCATCAACGGCATGGGCAGACGCCGAACTGGTACCGTCATAAGCACTTTCAACGGCCGAAGCCCGATATGGTGTATCGGATACGCCGGTAATACCCACTTTGACCCTGCTTCCTTCCTTTACAACGGCAACGCCCACTACCGCGAATCGCGAAGCTGATTGGAAAAACTTTTGGTAATTTCCGTTAGCCACTTTCGGAAAGCGTATCGATGTGATAATTTCATTCTCCTCCAACGCGGTTGTAAAAATTCCCTGGAAGAAATCAGTGGCCGCGATGGTTCTTGTTCCACCTTTACCCTGTACTATGATGTGGGCATCACAAGCCAGTACCGTAGCAGGGTAATCGGAAGACGGATCTGCATGCGCTAAACTGCCCCCGATAGTGCCTCGGTTACGTATTTGTATATCACCTATACCCTTTGCCGATTGCGCCAAAATATGTACGTGCTTATTCACTACGTCCGAAGCGGCAATTGCCGCATGGGTACAATTAGCGCCCACAATTATTTCATTTCCGTCTTCGGTAATGGTGTTCATTCCTGAAATTCCACTGATGTCGATAAGCACCTCTGGTCTGCTCAATCGTAATTTCATCGCAGGAACCAAGCTGTGGCCTCCTGCCAGAATTTTGGCCTCCGCGCCGTGTTTACCCAGAAGATCTATGGCCTCGTTCACCGAGGTTGCTTTTATATAATCGAATTTTGCTGGTATCATTTTTCTTTGAATTTAGGTTCTTAGTGCTGCATGGCTTTCCATACTTTTTGAGGAGTCAGTGGCATTTGAATATCGGTAACGCCCAAATGCGCCAATGCATCTATAACAGCATTTACAACTGCCGGGGTGGATCCTATGGCCCCTGCTTCTCCAGCACCTTTCACTCCCAATGGATTGTGCGGACAAGGAGTTACCGTTCTATCTGTTTCGATCATCGGAACATCATCGGCCCGAGGCATCGCATAATCCATATACGAACCCGTCATCATGCCGCCATCTTGATCAAAGACAACCTCTTCTAAAAGTGCCTGCCCAACACCCTGCACGACACCGCCATGGATTTGGCCATCAACGATCATCGGATTCATTACATTACCTACGTCATCGCAGGCAACAAAGCGTTTTAAATCGACCTTTCCGGTATCAGGACAAACCTCAACAACGGCGATATGGGTACCAAAGGGATAGGTAAAATTCGTTGGGTCGTAAAAGCTTGAAAAATCCAAGCCCGGTTCTAATCCCGCCGGATAATCGTGTGGTACATAGGCCGTAAGGGCAACATCTCCAAAAGATACAGATTTATCCGTTCCTTTTACCGTCCATTTTCCTTCGGCATATTCCAAATCTTTTTCTGCCGCTTCCAATTTATGCGCAGCGATCTTAGCTCCTTTCTCCAATACCTTCTCTATACTCTTTACAATTGCGCTGCCACCCACCGCTAAACTTCGCGAGCCATAGGTGCCCATACCAAAGGCCACTTGATCCGTATCACCGTGTTCGATTTCAATATCATCCATGGGTACACCCAATTTATCGGCAACAAATTGGGCGAAAACAGTTTCATGGCCCTGACCGTGCGAGTGAGCGCCGGTCAATACTTGCACCTTGCCAGTAGGCTGTATACGCACATGACCTACCTCATACAGCCCTGCCCTTGCGCCTAAGGATCCCACTACGGCCGATGGGGCAATACCACATCCTTCGATGTAGGTAGAAATACCGACACCCAGTAGTTTTCCGTTTTTTCGTGCTTCGGCCTGTTCTCGCCTAAAGTCTTCATAACCTAGCATTTCCAATCCGCGTTGCAGTGTCGCCTGGTAATTACCACTATCATACTGCAGTGCTACTTGGGTTTGATAACCGGGTTCTGTAGTACCGTTAAATGGCGGAATGAAGTTTTTGAACCGCAACTCGGCGGGATCTATGTTCATCTCCTGGGCAGCTTTAGATAGCATCCGTTCCAATAAATAGGTAGCCTCGGGCCTACCCGCGCCCCTATAGGCATCTACGGCGACCGTGTGGGTAAATGGTGCCACTACGTTCAAATGGATCAATGGCGTTGTATAAACACCCTGAAACAAAGTACCGTGGAGATAGGTGGGTACCGCGGGCGCAAAGGTCGAAAGGTAGGCGCCCATGGCGCAATACTCATCGGTCAGGTGCGCCACTATTTTTCCGTCTTCATCAAAACCCATTTTAGAATGAACTACATGGTCACGCCCATGTGCATCCGTTAAGAAGGCTTCGCTACGATCAGATGTCCATTTTATAGGACGACCGATTTCTTTTGACGCCCAGGTCAACAAAGCCTCTTCGGTATAGTGGTATATTTTACTTCCAAATCCGCCCCCCACATCATGGGAAATGACCCGAACCTTTTGTTCAGGAATACCTAAAACGAACGCACATAACAATAATCGGATCAAATGCGGATTCTGGGTACTGGTATATAAGGTCCATTTACCCCCGTTCACATCATAATCGGCAATATAACATCGAGGTTCAATGGCGTTCGGAGCAAGACGTTGATTACGGTATTCCATTTCAGTTACGTGATAGGCGCCAGCCAGTGCAGCCTCCACTGCTGCCCTATCATTGCCGATACACCAGTCAAAGGCCGCATTGTCCGGCCATTCTTCATGTACCAAAGGTGCGCCAGGCTGCATCGCCTTTTTAGGATCAGTTACCGCAGGTAGGCCCTGATAGCTTACTTTCACTAATTCTGCGGCATCACGGGCAAGTTCTAAAGTTTCCGCGATTACGATGGCAACGGCCTCTCCAACATGCAGGATCTTGTCTTTCGCCAGAAGTGGATGTTTGGGTTCGCGCATGGTCTCGCCATTCTTAAAATTGACCTGCCATCCGCACGGAACCCCAAATGCACCACAGGCATCTTTACCGGTATATACGGCAACAACGCCTTCGGCCTTTTCTGCCGCACTGGTATCTATACTCAAAATGTTGGCATGGGCATAAGGGCTGCGTACAAAAGCTGCCTGGGTCATTTTCGGCAGCTTTATATCGTCGGTGTATCTTCCGGCACCTTTTAGAAATCGGGCGTCTTCGCGTCTCTTTACAGATTGTCCTATAAATTTTTCCATAGCTTAGGCGTTCATTTTTTCAGCGGCGTGCTGAATTGATTTAACAATATTGTGATAACCGGTACAACGGCAGAAGTTCCCTTCGAGTCCGTGCCTGATCTCCTGTTCGGTCGGGTTCGGGTTGTTCTTTAGAATGTCCACCGCGGTCATGACCATACCGGGGGTGCAGAAACCGCATTGCAGGCCATGTTTTTCTTTAAAGGCTTCCTGAATAGGATGCATTTGATCTCCATTGGCCATGCCTTCAATGGTCGTTACGGTGCTTCCGTTCACCTGAACTGCTAGTAGCGTGCACGACTTGGCCGCGCTTCCATCAACCGTGACCGTGCAGGCACCGCATCCGCTGGTATCACAACCAATATGTGTACCCGTAAGGTTTAAGGTTTCCCTTAGATATTGAGCGAGACTGATTCGGGGTTCAATATCATGGGTTTGGACCTTCCCATTGACCGTAATCGAAATTTTCATAGTTTATGAATTTAAGTGTTCGTTGAAATTTAGATTCGCCTTGAATAGATAAGAAAATACCCGCTGCTATAAATTTTCTGAAAGGGACTTCATTTTCAAGACCTTTAAGGTAAAAATTCCTATTGAGATTTCGATATTTTTTACGCCAAAATAATATGAAGTTCATACAAACTTAACCTTTATACTGTTTTGGAAATAAAAAGCATTCCATTTGATCACCGATTTGGCAATCTTCGTCGTTAAATGATTTGTGCCAAGGCAGCTTTAAGGCTCTCGAAATTATGAGCAGCGGCCAGCACATCAATATACGGCATGGCCGTTTGCATTCCCATAACCTCTGGCGAGAAATCCCCGCTGCCCGCCAACGGATTCAACCAGATGACTTTTTTAGATTTTTTGTAGATGGTTTTCATCGCTTCCTTCATGGTTTCGGGGTCGCCGGTATCCCAACCATCACTTAAAATCAAAACGATGGTCTTTTTATCGAGAAGTGCGTGGCCGAAGTTCTTGGTAAAATCAAATAGGCAAGAACCAATAGTGGTTCCACCGGACCAATGCGGAACCCTGTCCGATATGATATCAAAGGCCCTATCGAATTCATTGTTGTCTAATATTTCAGTTACGTTATGCAGGGCCGTGCTAAAAACAAATGTTTCTATTTTATCGTAGGCGGTTTGAAATGCATAGATAAGATGAACGAAAAACCGACTATAAAGATCCATAGAGCGGCTCACATCGCATAATAGCACAAGTTTTAGTCTGCGTTCTTTCCTTTGTGAGAATACCCATTGTTGTATTTCACCGCCCCTGCGTAAATTAGCTCGGATAGTTCGTCTTAAATCGAGGGTCTTGTGCTTTTTGGAAGCGATCTTCAACCGGCTTTTTTGATGCGCCATTTTTCTAGCCAGTTTTTGTAACAACCGCATCATCAACCTCATTTCTTCCTCGCTCAGATCGGAGAAATTCTTTCGGGTCAACACTTCTAAACTACTAAAGGATGACACCTCTTTTTCGTCTTCTGACGGATTCAGGTTCAACCACTCTTTCAACGCCTCGAACTGGGCCGCCTTTTTTTGAGCATCAGACCTCTTCTCTTTCTCCTCGGGTTTGTTTTCAACCTTTGAATTGGATGCTTTTTTTAGTTGTTCCTTGAACTCAAAATAGTATTCGTCAAAACTGGTTCTTTGAAAAGCGCTTTTTGACAAGACGGCCTTCAGGGATTCACGGAAGTAGTTCTCAGAATTCAAGGGCAAGTATGAAATGGCCCTGAGCGCATCTGATTCTTCGGCCGCACTGATACTGAAACTTTTTTTTCTCAAAAAACGACACAGCAGTACAATGTTTCCAGATATTGACGTCTGATGCTTGATTAAGTCCACGCGCATGTTTTATTGACCCTAGGGCAGCTAATATCAAGCTAAAAAATACGAGAGGTTACCCCGGTACGCTCAAACAGCGCTGAAAGCGAATCTTGGGTGTTTCTGATGTCTTGCCAATCTTTTAACACTACCCCTAAAGTATCTTCAACAATTTGTTTATCTAAAAAGGTTAAATGCATGCTGGCCAATGCCCTGGCCCAATCTATGGTCTCAGAAACTCCCGGGGTCTTTTCGAGTTTCATTTGCCGTAGTTCTTTCATAAAGCCGCAAATTTGCTGCCCCAATTTGGCATCTATTTCTGGTACCTTTGCCATTACAATAGCCAGCTCTTTTTCGAAGGTCGGGTAATCGATCCATAGGTACAGGCATCTTCGTCTAAGGGCTTCAGAAAGTTCTCTGGTACGATTGCCCGTTAAGATAATCTGTGGCCTACTTGTCGCTGTTATAGTTCCTATCTCTGGAATGGTCACCTGCCAATCGGAGAGCACTTCCAACAGAAAACTCTCAAATTCCTCATCGGCCCTGTCGATTTCGTCAATCAGTAAAACCGGATTTTTATCATGGGTTATTGCCTGCAGCACAGGTCGCTTTAGCAAGAACTTATCAGAAAAGATAGTTTCTTCGAGCGTTAGTGCGTCTTGACCCTTATGCTCCTGCATTTTTAGGTATAGAAGTTGACGCTGATAATTCCATTCGTAGAGTGCATGGGTACTATCAAGACCTTCATAGCACTGTAAACGGATCAGATCTGTATGCATCGCCTTGGCCATTACCTTCGCGATTTCGGTCTTACCAACGCCAGCTGGCCCTTCCACCAGCAAGGGTTTTTCCAATTTCATGGCCAAGAAAATCGACATGGCAATCGCCCCTTCATCAACATATCCTTGCGATTGGAGCATATTCTTGATTTGGGACAGTTCTTGGCTCTTCATAATCATAACTTACCGTTAACAGTAAAGTTAAGGATTAATGCTTACAAATGGCCAACTGAAGGAAACACAAAAAAGGGTTCGGGCCTAATGAATGTATCGTTATATATTTCCGAATGACCCACCTTAGACCTTGGAGCATTTAAGGCGAAGAACCTGCTGCTAGAGATTATCTAACTGATTACTGCTTTTATCATCACTTAGGGTCCAAAAGAACCCGATTACAAAAAATGCATTGGCGGTAGGCCGTATGGCGCGACGGTCGAAGACTCCATCTACATTTGGCGTGCTGGCATACTGGTACCCATTGACATTCCTAAATCCGGTGATGTTACTAAGTGAGAAAAACAGTATTTTCTGTTGTGAGATCAAATAGGCCCAATTCATATTGATACTATTGAAAGCCTTTGTTCTTTCCGCCAAAAACTCAGGGGTATTCGGGTTATCATAGGGCCTTCCTGAACCGTGGTTATAAGACATACCGATCTGTGAGCGCCAATCTTCAACCCAATATTTGGTCACCAAAGAGAGACTATGTAAGGGGGCGAAATTGGGAGTGGCGCGCTCCGGGAAATCACGAAAATCACGCTCGGTGTTTAAATAAGAATACGATACCCAATAATCTAGACTTTTGACGCTTTTATTATCACGCCAAAAGATATCGATTCCGGTGGCATAGCCGTTGCCCAAATTGTTGAACTGTGAATTGAACTGGGGCACTTCGGTGTTGAATTTCACCAGACCGTCGTAGTCTTTATAATAGGCTTCCGCCCGAAAAGTTTTTCCGTTAGACTGGTGTTGGTAGTTCAAGATATAATGCGAAGTTCTTTCAAAATTCAGACTTTGGTCGAATTTTAGCGTTTCTGACAACGGGTTCTGGTAAAAATCACCGTACGCCAACGAGAACTGTCCTTTTTCACTACTCTGGTATGCCACTGAGATCCTTGGCGCTATATTGGCATCTTCCAAAAGACTGGAGTATTCGCCTCTCACACCCAACTTCATGGCAAACATGTTGTTGAAGAAAATATCCGCTTCGGCAAAACCCGAACTTAAATTATCACGGAAACCAGAATGAAAGATAAACCCATTTGGCGCCTCAAAACGCTCTTGATAATCCGTGATGAAATGTTCTGCCCCCATATTCAACTGAAATCGGCTGTTGAAGGCTTTCTTAACTTTTAACTTAAAATGACCTGCGGTTTCATTGGCATCTATGGCATTCGCTTGAAAACCGATATTATTTCTATCGGAAGAAATACTGGCGCCGGCGGTCAGCGTCCAATTTTTCCCTAAAAAATGTTTGTAAGAACTATTGGCGTAGAGGTTGTTGTTACGTAATCGGAAGTTTACAAAATCATCGAAATTGATATCTTCTTGGTCTAGATCAAGGTTCGCTTGATTGAAGCCTGTATAGAATTTGAACATCCCATTCTCGGTCGTACTTCTATAAACCGCCTCACCAGAAAAAGACTGGTAGGGTTTGTTCCAACGGGCGCCTTGCTCATTGGGAATAATCCATTGATAGGGGGCCAAGTTGATATATTGGCCATTTACGCTAAGTGATTTGTTCGCCCAAATTTCGGTTCTACCAAGGCCTGCCCCCACTGAAAGCACCGAAATCTCGGTCTTTTCTTGTTCAGGCTCATCAGTAGTGTTCAGTAATAGCACACTTGAAAGGGCCTGCCCGTATTCAGCGGAATAGCCTCCTGTACTGAAGGTAATTCCTTTGAAAAGAAAAGGTGAAAAACGGCCTCGGGTAGGAATATTATTGGCCGTCGCATTAAAGGGTTGAAAGACACGTAGTCCGTCAATAAATACCTGGGTCTCCCCTGCTTGGCCCCCACGTACAAAAAGTCGGCCGTCTTCACTTACATTCGATGTGCCGGGTAAGGTTTGCAGCGCACCTACGAAGTCGCCCGCAGCGCCTGCCGTAGTTACAATATCCAAAGGTTTTAAGACGGATACTTTAGAATTATCTCCCGCTTGAAAACTTCCTGCGGTAAGCGTAACCCCGGTCAGTTGGTTGATGGCTTCCGTTAGCTCTATTTTTAAGTCCTTTAAATAAGAAACATCGCCCATTTGCATATATGTATCATAGGATATCATAGATACGATAAGGTTCTGGGTTCCCGATTCGGGAGTTTCAAAATTGAATTTTCCGTTTTCATCGGAAGAAGCACCGTCATACGTACCCTCTAAATAAATGTTTGCCCCGACTATAGGATTACCTTTACCGTCGGTTACCGTGCCTGATACAACAAATTGAGCCAGTGAAAAAAAACTGTGGAAGAGTACTATAAACGTAGTGATTTTTGTTTTCATGACCTTTCGTTAATTGATGTCGCAAAAATGCAAACACGAAAAAAGATTTAGAAAACCATATGACTGAATTGTGTTTTTTTGAGATTGAGTCGAGTTCGAAAATTTGATCTACGGTTCAGACACAAAAATTGACAGTTGGGTAATTTGAATTTAGAAGCCATAATTAGCTATCGCATCTTTGGGTCATTATTAACCGGAAAAAAACAGTTCATCATGAAAAAATTAGCAATCCTTTCAGTATTCGCGTTGATCGCATTCACAACAAAAGCACAAGAAGCCAGCGGTGTTACGGTAACCGTAACCATTGAAAACGTACTTTCAGACGGGGGTACCATTTTAGGTGGCTTACACACATCGAACACCTTTATGAGGGGAGAGGGCGTCATGAACGCCATGGCACCGGCAAAAGCAGGTGAAGTAACCTTAACTTTTGAAAATGTAAGTCCTGGTACTTTTGCCATAATGGTCATGCACGATGCGAACGATAACAAACAAATGGACAGGGAACCCAGCGGCATGCCCAGTGAAGATTATGGCACTTCTGGCGAAATGAACATGTTCGGCCCGCCATCATTCGATTTGGCCAAATTCGAAGTAACCGATGCAGACCAAGAAATCAGAATTCGGTTTTAATACTACGATACATCAATTACCTCATAGGCCTGCCCATTGGTGGGTCTTTTTTTTATGATAATATTATCGAATATATAATGGCAATACCATAGGTTTTATCAATGGTTTTTATATTTTTAACCTCCAAATTAAAATTGATGACCATCACACAATTACAGTACGTTCTAGCTGTGGCGGAGTACCAAAATTTCACCTTGGCCGCTCAGAAAAGCTTCGTTACCCAACCTACCTTAAGCATGCAGGTCCAAAAACTGGAAGATGAATTGGATGTGCTGATTTTCGACAGGGGAAAAAAACCGATAGGCATTACCGAGGTCGGAAAAAAAATAGTGGCACAGGCAAAGAACATTGTGAACGAAGCTGAAAGGATCAAAGATATTGTTGACCAGGAAAAAGGGTTCATCGGAGGTAATTACACCTTGGGGATCATACCTACGATTATGCCGACCTTATTGCCCATGTTCTTAAAGGCCTTCATCAATAAGTACCCAAGGGTCAATCTTATCATAAAAGAGCAGAGCACTGAAAGTCTGATACGAAATATACAAGACGGCCATATAGATGCCGCCATAGCTGCCACGCCTTTGGAAATTGAATTTATAAAAGAGCGGCCCCTATACTATGAACCTTTTGTAGGATATGTGCCTAAAAACCACAGGCTTGGGAAGTCAAAAACCTTAACTACCGAAGATTTAGATGTTAGCGACGTGCTTTTGCTTCAAGACGGACATTGTTTTCGTGACGGTGTTATCAACTTATGTAAAGCTCCTAAAAATTTAGGTAAAGAACATTTTCAGCTTCAAAGTGGAAGTTTTGAAACTTTAGTGAACCTGGCCGATGAAGATATGGGCATGACGCTATTACCCTATTTGAATACCCTAGAGCTAGATGACAAAAAGAAAGCTAATCTGAAATACTTTGAGAACCCACCACCGGCGCGTGAAGTAAGCCTTATCTATCACAAAAGCGAACTTAAGATTCAGATAACAGATGCCTTGCGCGACGTAATTTCTGGTGTTGTAAGGGGTGCCATCACTTTTCAAGATGTCAAGATTATCAGTCCCCTTAACAAAAATTAAAAACCCCCGTCAAAAAACGGGGGCCTGCATTATGCTTTTAAATAAATTAGACTTTCTTGTAGTTCCGGTTTATCGGTTATGTACTGTTGTAACCAGAGTTTTAATTCTTCGATTTCTTCTGGCAGTAAATTTGAAATCGCTTTTTTTACTTCTTTGCAAAACAACCTTGCATCGAAACTTACTTTTTTAAGCACCGTTTTAGTGTACTCAAGCATAGCTCTAGCCATATTTCAAAATGTTTAGGTAATTAGTCATTTTTGAAGATTTTCCACTTCATAAAGTTAAACAGAAAAGTATATACGATATTGTAGTTCAATTGTTAAAAATTAGATAATTTCATGTTAAACGAATCAAACACGTAAAAACGATATGTCATCTCTAAAGCAAAAGTTGAAAAAAGTGTCGGTTTATACCTCGCTTCTGTTTTTACTTGCAGCCTGCGGCGGAAGCAAAAAGACCATTGAAAAGAATGCAAGGGCAGTGCTGACATCGAAATTATATGAAAATCAATTCACTGGTCTTATGGTAATCGATTCAAAAAATCAAGATACCCTGCTCAACTATAATGGCAAAAAGTATTTCACTCCGGCAAGTAACACCAAAATATTCACGCTTTTTACCACGCTTAATACCTTACCCGATAGCATTCCCGCTTTGAGGTACATGACCGTTAATGATACCCTCTATATTGAGGGTACCGGAGACCCTACCTTACTGCACTCCGCCTTTACCTATAATACTACCCTAGATTTTATTAAAAGGTACCCAAATATTGTGCTTGTTTCAAACAACCTATTTGACGAAGTATATGGGCCAGGTTGGTCATGGGACGATTACCATTACTATTACCAGCCAGAAAAAAGTTCCTTCCCGATTTACGGTAATGTCCTAACCATGTACAATCATGGCGGGTTGCAAGTGATTCCTGAATATTTCAAGGATAGTGTGCTTTCGATAAATTCCTCAAAAAATAGAGCTGTAAATTCCAATACCTTTTACTTTGATCCTTCAAGAAACGATACCTTGGAAGTTCCATTTAAATTGAACGGTTCACTAACAAAATTGCTTTTGGAGGCTGCAATAGGAAGATCAATTGGCCTTACAAGCGCCATGCCAAAAGGAAACAGTAAGCTTAAATACAGCGTACCAACTGACTCTGTCTTAAAACGAATGATGCAACAAAGTGATAATTTTCTTGCCGAGCAACTCTTGATCATGGCCTCTACTACCCTCTCCGATACCCTAGACGGAAGGAAGGCACAAGAACATATTCTTGACAACCAATTATCCGACCTGGCACAACGACCCAGATGGGTAGATGGATCTGGACTTTCTAGATACAATCTTTTTACACCCGAATCTTTGGTTCACACCCTTAACCGGTTATACCAGCAGGTACCCCAAGAACGATTGTTCTCTTTTTTTACCGCTATGGGGGTTTCAAATTCAGAGCCCTATATTTATGCCAAATCAGGTAGTTTAGGAAATAATTACTGCCTTAGCGGTTATCTACTTACCCAATCAGGTAAAACCTTAATCTTCAGCTTTATGAACAATCATTTCACCGAACCAACTTCTGAAATAATAAAGCGGATGCAAGTAATATTTGAAACTTTACGCAATAGCTACTGAATTTATAAGGTATGCCAATTTACCACCCTCTTCTTCAGGTAAATACGCTCTAGTTTCAGGGGTTTCGAACCCTCACACCAATTTATGCAACTGGGCGTACTGTAACAACATAATAGTTTTGGCATCTCTAATTTCCCCCGTTCGAATCATGTCAAAGGCTTTTTCAAAAGCATACTCCAAAACTTCGATATATTCGGTTTCCTCATCGGCACCGCCGCCTTCACCGGTTTTCATCTGGTCATGATACTGCCCTACAAATAGGTAGAGAATCTCCGTTACAGAACCGGGCGACATGTAGGTTTCCATCACTTTGTTTACCTTGTCAATTTGATATCCAGTTTCCTCCAATACTTCTTTCCTAATACAATCTTCAGGGTTGTCGCCATCCAATACTCCGGCACATACCTCGATCATCATACCATCTTCATTGCCATTTACATAAGTGGGCATTCTGAACTGGCGTGTTAAGATTACCGTGCCCTTTGTTTTGTTATAGAGCAAGATCGCGGCACCGTTTCCTCTGTCATAGGCCTCGCGGTGATGGTTTTCCCATGTGCCGTCTTCTTTTTGAAAATCAAAGGTAAACTTGTTCAAGGTGTACCAATTATCAGATAACAGCTCCCTTTTTATATTTTTGATTCGCCCATTGCCCATTATGCCAAGATACGAATTAGGAAAGAATTTTTCGTTTTCGCACTTTTGGTATTAATTGCTATCTTTCTCAACACAGACATGAAAAACCATATTACCTTGAGATACGCCCTATCTATTTATTTGCTGTCCTGTTTCTTTTTGACTAGAGCTTTATCGCAAGATTTGGCAGCCGAATATAGCGTTGCATGGCAGAAATTCTATCCTACAAAAGCTCTTTCGGAAGGCATACGGAATTCCGTTTTTCACTATGAGGATTATTCCGAAGAGAACATTACCAAGTGGATCCACTACAATGAAGAAACGTTAAGACAACTTTCGAATTCCGAAACAGATCGAATCGACCCCATCGATTCGCGGTTGCTGAAGGTGCAGGTTCAATCTGAGCTTGATAACTATGTGAAAATCGGGAAGCACAAAACTTCACTTTTGTTCTACACCGAAGCCATATCCAAAAGCATAGAACCGATTCTTACGGCCCACTACTTGTTGTTAACCGAAAAATCAGAATTGACTTGCCAAAGGCTCATAGCCGTTCGAAAGCTATGTGAGGCGGCCGAAAAAAACCTGATTCAAGTACCAGAAAATGAGTTGGCGGAAGGAATGGAAACCCTTCGTGACGTCTTGGAGTTTTACAGAACCTCACTGCCCAAAAGCTTTGAAGAAGATACTACGATGCATAAATGCACCGACTTTAACGCCTACCTATCGGCTGCCGAAGACAGTATTCAACGATTAATGACCTTTGCAGCTACTGTTCTAAAAACAGTCTCGGTGGCAACCGAAGCGGTTTTAGGACAAGAAGAATATACAAGACGATTAAAATTGTACACCGATAGCGAACTTTCTCCCGATGAACTTGCAAGAATGGCCCTGAAGGAAATCGAAACAGTGCGAACGATCATGGCCGAGGTATCAACAGCTTATCTAAAGACGCACTATCAACAAGCAGCAATTATGGTAGATGATAATGACCTGATCTTAAAGGCCTTGGCCGACATGGAAAAGGATGCCCCCTTGAACGGTGCCGAGTACTTGGAGTTTTGGAACGAACTCGCCGGGGCCGCTATGAAATTCATCGCTGAAAACGAAATTGCCACCCTCCCTAAAAATCATACCCTGGAAATTAAGACCGCTCCAGAGAGTGCCGGTGCTGCTGCCCGTATTGGTTGGGTTGAGAGTGCGCCTCCCTTCGACCCGGATCCGATGACCACGTTGTATGTGCCGTCTATTCCTGATACACTACCCCAACAAGAGCAAATCGATTTTTGGGCGTCTTTCAATAAGCCCTTTAATCGTATGATCGTGATTCATGAACTGTTTCCGGGGCATTATATGCAGTTAAAGATCAGTAGAGAGACACCGCATCCTATTCGATTATTGTTTCCTTACGGGATATATATTGAAGGGTGGGCAACCTTTACAGAAAAAGTACTTTTAGATGCCGGATGGGAAGCAGAAAATCAACTGACCTTGCTTGCCCACCTTCGAAAACGCCTAGAAAACGCGAACCGTGCCTATACTTCGGTGCAAGTGCATTGCAAAGGCTGGACCAAAGAACAAGTACTAAAATTCTCCACGGAGACCTCGCTGTTGGCCCCTCAATTCGCCAAAAGTCTCTGGGGCCGCATTATGAACTCGCCTTTACAACTGACCTCCTATTATTTGGGCGGGGCACAATTTACCGAATTATTGGCAGTGGAAAAAAACCGCCTAGGAAACCAATTTGACTTAAAGTTCTTTATGGATACTATTATGAAAGCAGGACCCATTCCCATTGATGAATTTTACCATATTTTCTCTAAAATGGCACCTAAGTAGACTATGGAGCGCATTACATTACAGCCTGGCTACTCGATTTCACGGGTCATCAAAGGTGGATGGCATTTGGCTGGAGGCCACGGCACCATTTCAGAAGAACAAGCACTTGAAGATATGCGGTATTTTGTCAGGGCGGGCGTGACCACGTTCGACTGTGCCGATATTTATACGGGGGTGGAAGAACTCATAGGAAAGTTCAAAAAAATATACAAAGACGAATTCCGGGCCGAAGACCTTCCGCCGATTCAAATCCACACCAAATACGTTCCGGATTACAACATCTTGGCAACCCTCAAAAAGGAGGACACAACAAAGATAATAGACCGCTCTTTAAAGCGTTTGGGGGTCGAACGTTTAGATTTAGTTCAATTTGCCTGGTGGGATTACCAGTTCCCGAACTACGTAGAAACCGCCTTACACCTATCCGATTTGCAAAAGGCCGGTAAAATCAGATACCTCGGCATTACCAACTTCGACGCAAAACGAATTCGCGAAATGTTGGATGCCGGCCTAAGTTTCGCTGCCAACCAAGTTCAGTATTCTGTACTCGACCATCGTGTTGAAACCGATATCGAACCACTGGCAAAAGCTTACAACATTCCTTTTTTATGCTATGGCACGGTAGCCGGTGGATTTCTTAGCGACCGCTATCTTGGTGCCGAAGATCCATCGCAACCCTTAGAAAATAGGTCACTGACAAAATATCGGCTGATCATTGATGAATTTGGGGGCTACGAATTATTCCAGGAGGCATTGCATGTTTTACGCGAAATTGCAGAAGCGTATAGGGTAGGTATCGCCGAGGTTGCCAGTAGGTACATTTTACAAAAACCCATGGTAGCGGGCGTCATCATCGGAGCGCGTAATCGAAGTCATCTTGAAAGTCTACAACAGCTTAACCACTTTACATTGACCCAGAATGATCTTGAAAAAATCGATTCAATCGTGGCCCAAAGTAAAGGACCAAAAGGAGCTTTTTACGAACTTGAACGCGATAAGACAGGAAAGCATGGCGCTATCATGAAGTATAATCTAAACGAAATTTGATTTTTTGAAACCGGCACCACAAGAAGAGGACCTTCAACGACTAGCATTTTACGGCGGTACATTTGGTGCCTTAGCCCCCTTCATGATATTTCTGTCAGGGGTGATATACATCGCTTTGTCGGGAGCACCGGATGAACGGGGGTTCTGGCCCGTATTGCTCTTGGCCATTGCCATCGGACTGATTTTGGCAAAAGACCGGACCGCTTTTTCAGAAACGGTCATTTCCGGTATGTCGCAAAAAATAGTCATGATTATGATCACCGCTTGGATCTTGGCCTCGATCATCGGTATTTTGATGACCTTGACAGGATTCGTTGAAGCCTTAATTTGGCTTTCGAATCAACTTCAATTGAAAGGCCCCGGTTTCATCATCGCCACATTCCTCATTTGTTGTGTGGTTTCCCTTTCCACGGGTTCTAGTTTTGCGACGATCTTGATATGTAGTCCATTGCTCTACCCAACAGGAGGCTTGCTAGGGGCGCACCTCCCCACTTTGGCGGGTGCCATTATCGGCGGCGCTACCTTTGGTGATTTTATAGCACCCATTTCCGACACCACGATCGCCAGTGCCTTAAGCCAAGAAGTGGCGATCGGTACCACCGTAAAAAGCAGGCTAAACTATATTTTTCCGGCTGCCTTGCTTGCGCTAATAGGCTATGGCATTAGTGCCTACGCTTTCGATGGTATGGCGAATACAGCCCATGACCTTCCTATGGGCAGTGCCAAAGGGTTGCCCATGCTCTTGGTGCCCGGCTTGATCATCTATTTGTTCTTAAAAGGGAAACATTTGTTGCATGGCCTTTTGTTCGGACTACTATTCGGCACACTGCTAGCACTCTTTTTGGGTTTGCTTACTTGGTCTCAAGTACTTTCCCTCGATCTAGAAAATTTCGCCGCGAAAAGTTTTGTTATCGATGGTATCAATAGAGCCGTTGGGATCAGTATTTTCACGCTTTTGTTAATGGGCCTGGTTGCCACCTTAAAAGCAAGCGGACTAATGACCCGTCTGATCGATTTTGCAGCCGCGAGGGCGAAAACTGAAAAGCATGCCGAACTATGGATCTCTAGCATAATAAGCATGGCCGTGCTGCTGACTACCCACAGTATAGTGGCCATACTCATGGTCACCGATTTTACCAAAACAACAGGAGAAAAATTCGGTATATCAAAAACACGCAGGGCCAATTTGTTGAGCTTGATAGCCTGTATATTCCCTTTCTTACTACCTTATTTCATCCCTGTAATATTAATGGCGAACATGACCAATACCGGAAGGGAATTCGGCATAGAACAGGTTAGCCCTATCGCGATCGGCATGCATAATTTCATGTCATGGGGATTGTTGCTGGTGGCCTTGGCAACGGTACTTTTTGGAATAGGAAGACAAAAACAACTTACCAATACAAATGGATAGAAAAGAAAAACTTCGTGATGATCAATTCGAGCTCTACGACCTCACTATAGTCGTCGAGAAAATCAATGGCAACTGCACCTGTAACATGGCCATAGGCGATCGTTTTTTCTTAAAAGGAGGAAAGCTCTCCCTACCCGAAAATAAAGACTTCTGCCTCTATGCCATGCAGTCCACTTTCCCCTTGCTACCTGCCAAACAAAGGAAGAACCACCCAGCGGACTGGATGGAGACCGATGCTCGGGTCGTTTGCCCAGATCCAGCCTGCCAACTTATAATGCGCATTGACCGTGATACACTTAGGGTTTTAAATCATGATGATGTGAGTCCGATTAAATGGGAGAACGATACGTTGTGATACCATTTTGTTCATAAAATGAAACAAAAGAGATAAACCACCATTTTTTTTGATTTGTCATATAATATTGTACATTACCTTTTCTTAAATACCGACAAAAATGCATTACAAAAATTCCATATTACTTAGTATAACCCTAGGTATTCTTATTGCTGCCTGCTCAAAACCCAAAAAAGAATCCGCCACCTTACTGATCTACGGCGGTCCAATCTATACGGTCGATTCAACCCAGGCCATGGTAGAAGCAGTTGCGACAAAAGACAACAAAATTCTCTTCGCCGGATCACTTGTCGAAGCTGAAGCCTACAAGACCGAGGCTACCCAAGTTATCGATTTAGGGGGCAAGACCATGACTCCCGGGTTGATCGAAGGGCATGGTCATTTTATGGGGCTAGGTTATAACGAACTGGACCTAGATTTGATGAAAACCACGAGCTATCAAGAGATCATTGATGCCGTAGCGGAAAAAGTGAAGACCACCGCACCCGGCGAATGGATCATCGGCAGGGGCTGGCATCAAAGCAAATGGACCGAAATGCCAGAGGATACAGTAAATGGGTTCCAGACCCACTATAGGTTAAGTGAAGTGTCGCCCGATAACCCTGTCTATTTGAGCCATGCTAGTGGACACGCGGGTTTCGCGAACGCCAAGGCGATGGAAATCGCTGGAATTGAAATCTTGCCAAAAGATGGTATCGACAAATTGGAAGTAGAAGGTGGCGAGGTCATGCGCGATGGTTTGGGCAGGCCCACTGGTATTTTCAACGAGCGGGCGCAAAGTTTGATCGGGAAACATATTCCAGAGACTACACCCGAAAAAAATATCAAAGCGTTTGAACTTGCCGTTGCCGCCTGCCAACGAAATGGCATTACCGGTTTTCACGATGCCGGTATCGGCCAAGAGACCATAGCCCTCTATGACCAAATGAAAACCGAGCAGAAAATGAACGTGAGAATGTATGCCATGCTCACAGGATGGGATAAAGAGTTGCTTGACGAATGGTACGAAAAAGGACCCCGAGTAGACCCCGACCATTTGGTCACCATTCGTTCGGTAAAATTAAATTGCGACGGGGCCTTAGGCTCACGAGGGGCATGGCTCTTAGAAGCCTATACCGACAGACCCGGCCATTTTGGTCACGAGACCCTTCCAATGGAATTTGTAAAGGAAACCTCCCTAAACGGGTTACAGCATGGATTTCAGGTTTGCTCACATGCGATCGGCGATCGGGCCAATAAAGAGATACTTGACCGATACGAAGCTGCTTTTACAGCCTTGCCCGACCTGATTACAGACCATCGATTTCGTATAGAGCATGCCCAGCACCTTCACCCCGATGATATTCCCCGTTTTGCCCAGTTAGGGGTTATACCTGCGATGCAGGCGGTTCACCTGTCTTCTGACCGACCTTGGGCAATCGACCGATTGGGTGAGAAGCGCATCAAAGAAGGAGCTTATATGTGGCAGGCATTGTTAAAAACCGGGATCCCAATTGTAAATGGCACTGATGTACCTGTAGAACCACTGAATCCGATCGCGAGCTTATTTGCCAGTATTAGCCGCAAAACACTGCAGGGCACTCCTGAAGGAGGGTATGAACCCGAGCAAAAAATGACACGGGAACAAGCTCTACGTTCCTACACCTTAGACGCCGCCTATGGCGCTTTCGAAGAAAAAATAAAGGGTTCCATTACTGCGGGAAAGCTGGCCGATTTCACCATTTACAGTCAAGATTTAATGGTTGTGCCTGAAGAAGAGTTTCTGAACACAACAATTGAAATGACCATTTTTGATGGAAAAGTAGTGTATACCAAAGGGAAATAAGTACTTTAAGCTCTTGGTACCTTATCATCCCAAACTCCAGCGGTTGCCAACTTCCGAAACCGGTTTACAAGGTTCGTAAGTACCTGGTATAGGGTCATAGTTCAAAACCTTCTTCCCTATTTCCTCGGAGGTGGTATACGCCCAAATGGCCATGGATTTCATTGAACGATAAAACGTTATGGGTTCTTGATCCCCCACAGCGGTACCCCACACGCCCGGACTGAATTTTCCTGAACTCTTTTCGGAAGCCTTAAGCACCTCGACCCTTTTCTCTTCGTTGAGGTTGATGAAAACATCACCATAGTTATCCTTGCAATTCCTATTGAATTCGGCGATTTGGCTGCGCATATTCTGTTGCCCATCGTGATCGTACGTTTTTGCGATCACCTTGTCAATAAAGATGTCAGTCTTCACATCCAAAGCCCCTGGGGTGTCTGTACTGGGTATAATCATATCGACCAGGGTAGAAATTGTTCTAGCTTCTTCATCCGTAAGAAATTCTGGTTTCCAAGTCAATCTATTCTCCGTTTTACAGGCTTGCAACAACGAGAACATAGATGGTATAACCACCGCTGCCCCGGCCAATATTCCTGTTTTTTTTAATGCATTTCTTCTATCCATAGCTTAAAGATTCATCTTTTTTAATTCAGACACGGCATGATCGGCAGCCCTTGCCGTTATGGCCATATAGGTCAATGACGGGTTTACACAAGACGACGAGGTCATGCAGGCCCCATCGGTCACGAATACGTTTTTGGCCGCATGCACTTGGTTAAAACCGTTCAAGACCGAAGTCTTTGGATCACGGCCCATTCTGGCCGTTCCCATTTCGTGCACCCCGTATCCTGGTGGGTGCTCGTTGTCGAAGCCAAAAACATCTTTCAAGCCTGCCTTTTCCAACATCTCGACGGCATCTTCTTGAATTTGCTTATTGGCCGCTTTCTCGTTGGCCTTAAATTCGGCATCGATGGATAACGTGGGTTGACCCCACTTGTCCAAAACCTCATTATTAAGGCTAACTTGATTTTCGTGATAAGGCAAACATTCGGCAAAACCGGTAATGAAAAATTCCCATGGGCCCGGTTTGAGCATGTTTTCCTTGAAAGATGCACCAAAATCTTCAATGTTCGCAGCGTTACCTCCTCGGTATCCACCGCCTTGATATCCGAATCCCCTTAAAAACTTATCGTTTTTGGTATTTTCATCAATGTTCCAATACCGGGGAATGTAAATACCGTTCGGCCGTCTTCCTTTATAATATTTATCATCGAAGCCTTCTACCTTGCCCATGGCCCCAACCCTATAGGTATGGTCCATCAAATTATGGCCAAGTTCGCCGCTATCATTGCCCAGACCGTTTTCAAAACGGGCCGATTTTGAGTTCAATAAAATTTGGGCTGTTCCTAGGGTAGATGCATTGATGAAAATAATCTTGGCATTGAATTCAATATCTTCATTGGTCTGCGCATCAATGATGCGTACCCCGGTGGCCTTGCCTTTTTTGTCGTCATAAATAACCGACTGCACTATGGAATATGGCCTAATGGTAAGGTTACCCGTAGCGTTTGCCGCCGGCAACGTAACCGCATTGCTGCTAAAGTACGCCCCGTACGGACAGCCTCGACTGCAGCGGTTGCGGTTTTGGCATTGCCCCCTGCCGTTCAAGGGCACGGTAAGGTGGGCAACCCGCCCAATGATCATGTGGCGCCCGGAGAAATCCTTTTCGATCCTGCTTTTAACGTGCTTTTCAACGCAGTTCAACTCCATGGGCGGCAAAAAATGGCTATCGGGCAATTGGGGCAGCCCCAAGGCCTCACCGCTGATGCCCGCGAATTTTTCAACATAGGTATACCAAGGTTCAATGTCTTTATAGCGAATGGGCCAATCTACCCCATGCCCATCTTTTGCGTTGGCCTCAAAATCAAGGTCGCTCCAGCGATAGGTTTGCTTGCCCCACAAAAGCGACTTGCCCCCCATTTGGTGGCCACGAAGCCATAAAAAGGGCTTTACCTCGGTATACGGGCTTGCTTCATCATCGGCCCAAAAATGTTCGGTGTCTTTACCCACCCAGCCCGAGCGGATGTTTTTGTAGTGTTTCTTTTTTTCATCGGGCGTGAGTCCCCCGCGTAGTTCCATGTCCCACGGATCCAGGTTCATGGTGGGGTAATCTACCACGTGTTCCACAATTGGCCCACGTTCAAGCACCAATGTTTTCAAGCCTTTTTCACAAAGCTCTTTCGCCGCCCAGCCACCACTTATGCCCGACCCGATAACAATAGCGTCATAGGTCATCTCTTTTTTAGCGTCGATATTATAGTTTGCCATATACATGATTTTATAAAAGTTGACTTAAGATACCAATTTAAAGACATATCCTCAAAGACAAATTTAACTTAATAAAAATGATGTTATCTTTAAGGCCATTGGAAAGTACACATTTCGGTTTTTTATAGAAAGTAGTGTAATTAGACTACAAGAACTTAAAAATTTAACTGATTGTCCGTTTGTTGTCATAACCCTGTTATATTAGCAATAACAAGCCTATCGAAGAGTCTTTCCTCAAAATATCTCCTATTGAGTTTGTAAACGAACTCGTTGAGATAGAGCTGAAGATATTTCCCTTTGATCTTATGGTAATTGCCCAAGAGGTTCCTTTTGGCATTGCTTATAGTTATGTGTACCCATTTCAAGGTTTCCTTTGTAGTTTCTTTATTGGATTTTTCGGTGATATGGAGTTCCACAAAATCTGATATATCAACGTATGATGTGCTTTTATCCGTGAAAACAATACTTTTTTCATCGATCGATTCCTGTACCGTCCGATTGATCTGTCCAGATGTATGGTCTGTCAATACTTTGGCTTTGAAATAGCGGCACTGTGTCGATTTTCTGCCACTTCCCACATCTTCCAAGACCGTGGATTCTGCCATAACGGCAACGTTCTCCTTTCCGACCGCACCACGACCGCGAATGCCTTTTTCCTGTTCGATCTCAGAAGATTCAACAGTAAAATAACCCTCATCAAATTCTACCATTCCCTCTAAAGTATAGCGTGCATCCCTGTTTCCCATCGCCTTTCTCAATTTATGCACCATCGCCCAGACCGGTTCATATCTCTTCTGCCCAAGTTGCTTCTGGATTTCTTTACTTGAAAAGCCCTTCTTGGTGGCACTCATCAAAAACATGGTCTTGTACCATGTCAAAAATGGAAGCTTTGAACTTTGCATTATGGTCCCGCTGCGCAAAGAGATCCGGCTCCTGCATTTCTTGCACTCATAACTCCACCTGCTCTGTATCCAAAAATGTTCCTTGCCGCCGCATTTACATTCGACCCCGATCTTGTCCCGCTCTTCCTTGAAATGCAGCCTACAAGCCTCTTCGCTCCCAAAATGTGCCGTAAAATTGAATAGGTTCATAATTTCTTTTTTTACAAAAATAACAAGTATTTTTAAATTATGAGTGCTTGCGGACAATCAGTTATTTTTTATCCAAGAAATAACATGTTGGGTAGACCGCATCCAAGAATCATGAAAAAGTACATAGCCCTCAATATTAAGTAATAAATCAATATAGTAAAAATCAATAAATATGTCATCAAATTTATGTCCTCCGTCTATAAAAGCGAAATCAATTCTTAACTCTTCCAGTAAAAGTTG
>JBHJNU010000067.1:0-9068 GCA_050330515.1 Flavobacteriaceae bacterium
GCCACCATATCCAGCACTGGGGTAGCAAGACTACCGTATCAACACGTAAGGACTTTACAAAATTACAAGAAAATATGTTTATTGCACTATTAGCAAAAACTGACATAGACTTAGTAGCACTAGAAAAAGGAGAATTGGACGAAGATGATGCGGTAAAATCATTAATAAAAACAATGGAATCATACACCAATGGCGGATTAATTTTGATAAAGGAAAAACTGGAAGAAAACCCTAACTACTTCCTTCAGCCGACTTCATTTTTGAATATGGTTTTAGAGACTGAAAAAGTATAAAGTTTAAGATATGCCTGAAAAAACTGTAAAATATTTAACTAGTCAAGAAGCAAAAAAAGAACTCAAAGTTCAAGATTGTGACTTGGCTCATATCAGAAATTCAGGCAAGTTACAATTTACGAAAAAGGGAAATTCCTATTTGTATTTAAAGGAATCTATTGAGAAGTATAAAACAAAGAATTAAGTAAATGGGAAAAGCCTACACACAAAAAAATACACACTTGCAAACCGCTCAAAGCCAGCCCAAAAGCCAAAGTTTGCAAGAGAGTATTTTTTATCCCAACCCTCGACAAATTAAAAACAAAAAATCTTCCCCTTCTCAAAGAAACAAAACTTATTCGGCTGACAAACAAAGACATACGGACAACGAAAAAGAAGCACTGGGCGGTAACAGCTAGGGTTTCGTTGCGGCTGCAAGCCGAACAATGAAACCCGTGTTGAACGGAACCGTCTACTATGGGTTTTTCGTTTAGTTTTTTAAGGGATATCAAGAGGAGTAACAGTCCTCTTTTTTTGTGCAGTGGTTTTTTGGGTGGTTTTTAGCGTGGTTTCCTTCACGTGTTTACAAAGGCGCCCTTACCCACAAGCTAGTTTTTGCAGGAGGTGGTAATTTGGCCCATACCGATGTACCGCCCAGGTGGCCCCGCTGATCAAAGACCAGGATCCTGTGCAGGCTGCCTGTTTTACAGCACGGGCATTTTCTGGTTTTGGGCACCGTTCCCTTTTTTACGACCGCCCGCACTTGAAGCTTGAACAGGTTCGGTTTCCCTTTAACGAGCCGTTCATCATTGACTTTTAAAAGGCATGCATATCTTTTGTAAATCGGCTCAAATCGCGATTTAAAGAATTCATTTAACAAACATTTTGGTTTTTTAGTTCTGAACGTAACGAACCAAATGGTAGTTTTGCTATGAAAATGAGTTCAATGTTAGAATGTACCGAAGAGAAAAGGTTCTTAGTTGAAGAGTTGGGCCTTTTTTTTGAAAGCAAATATAAGCTGCCTCCCTTGTCTGCGCGTTTGTATGCCCTAGTGGTATTGTCATCCCTGG
Source organism: Flavobacteriaceae bacterium (assembly GCA_050330515.1). Classification (GTDB taxonomy): domain Bacteria; phylum Bacteroidota; class Bacteroidia; order Flavobacteriales; family Flavobacteriaceae; genus Maribacter_C. Next base: position 1,343 of record JBHJNU010000067.1, read on the forward strand.
AGGGTTATTCATTTGAAGAACTAATGCAGCTTACCCAAGCCAGTAAAAGTGCGGTATCCACAAATCTGAATCTATTGGTGCAATTAAGGTTCATAGCCTTTTATACAAAGTCAGGTGACCGAAAAAGATATTTTAGGAGTTCAGGAAGTTATTTGAACATTATGTTGAAGCAGCATTTTGACGATGTGACCTCAGAATTAAAACTGGTGGAGAAGGTAATATGTTTCAATAAAAAAAATAATCCCGAGAAATTTGAGAAAAAAGGTGCCATCAGTAGCATCTTTCAAAGGTATTTAGAAGTTAAACTGCAGAATATTCAAGAGACTTTAGAAAAGATTGAAGCGTTCAATAAAATCGATCAACCGTAAAATTAATTGTATATGAACAAAGGTTATAAAGTTTTCTTGGTTGTTCTTGTGCTGTTGGGGGTTTCCTGCGGAGACAGCAATCCCACTGCTAAAAGTGATCCCACGGCACCCAAGCCGTTCGAGGTTATTGAAGTACCCACCCAAGATGTCATGTCGTACACGAGTTACCCTGCCAGTATAGAAGGTATCGTTTTTAGTGAAGTTAGGGCAAAAATAGCGGGTTATATTACTGATGTGCTTGTAGATGAAGGTCAGCAGGTGCACAAGGGTGAAACCCTGTTCAAGTTAGAAACCCGATCGTTATCGCAAGATGCCGCCGCCGCCGCGGCCAATGTAAACGCCGCACAGGTAGAAGTTGACAAATTATTGCCATTGGTAGAAAAGAACATCATCAGTACGGTGCAATTGGAAACTGCCAAGGCCAAATTGCAGCAGGCAAAAAGTAGCTACAACTCCATTAATGCCAATATCGATTATGGTACCATTAAAAGTCCGGTGAACGGCTTTGTAGGTTCTATTCGTTTTAGGCGGGGGGCATTGGTAAGTGCTACCAATCAATTGCCCCTTACAACGGTCGCTGACATCAGTGAGGTATTTGCCTATTTCTCATTGAACGAGAAAGACTATATCGATTTTATTCAGAATACACCTGGTACCACCATGGCACAAAAAATAGCAAACCTACCAAAGGTGGAACTAATTTTGGCCAACGGAACCGTTTACGATGAAAAAGGAACCATAGAAACCATTAATTCCCAGGTAGACGAGGCCACCGGGGCCATTACGTTCAGGGCAAAATTTAATAATCCTTCGCGACTGCTTACCAACGGCAACAGTGCCAAGATAAACATTCCGAAAAAGTATGCCGATGTTGTTGTGATACCCAAAGAAAGCACCTTCGAGCGTCAAGGTAAGGTATATGTGTACAAAGTTGCCCATGATAGTATGGCCGTTTCAACAGCATTGGAAATCCTAAACGAGGTAGGTAACCTTTATCTAGTAGGTTCCGGTCTTTTGAAAGGTGACCACATCGTCGCAATTGGGGTTGACAAGATCAGGGGAGATAGCAAGATCATACCAAAACCGGTTTCGTTCGATAGCATTGCAAAACCGCTTGAAACGGTATTCAGATAAGGATTACAAAACATAGGTAAGATGCTAAAAATATTCATAGAGCGGCCTGTACTGTCCACAGTAATATCTATCATCATTGTAATACTAGGTATTTTGGGGTTGGTAACGCTTCCTATCACACAATACCCAGATATTGCACCTCCCACGATTACGGTGAGCGCAGCCTACCCTGGCGCCAGTGCAGAAACAATTCTCGAGAGTGTCATCATTCCCCTAGAGGAGCAGATTAACGGGGTAGAGGGTATGACCTATATAACTTCCACGGCGACCAACAGTGGCCTAGCTTCCATTACCGTTTTTTTCGACCAAGATGTGAATGCCGATATCGCCGCCGTGAATGTTCAGAACAGGGTGGCACGTGCCAATTCACTTTTGCCCCAGGCAGTCTTACAGACGGGCGTTACCACGCAAAAACAGCAGACCAGTGCGTTGATGTACATGTCATTTTATAGTACCAGCAAAGATTATGATGACACTTTTATTCAAAATTACCTGAAGATCAATGTGATTCCCACCTTACAGCGGGTAAACGGCGTTGGCGACGTGAACGTTTTTGGCTCAAAGGACTATGCCATGCGAATTTGGCTGCAACCCGAAAAATTGGCTGCTTATGGCCTTATTCCCTCAGATATAACCGCCGTATTAAAGGAACAAAGTCTGGAGGCCGCTGCGGGTTCTTTAGGCGAAAATAATGGGGAAGCCTTTAGCTACGTGATCAAGTACGGCGGAAGGTTCAAAACGGAGGAACAGTACAGTGACATTGTGGTAAAGGCCTTGGATAATGGTCGTTTTTTACGATTGAACGATATTGCCGAAATTGAGCTGGGCGCCCAATCGTATAGTGGGGGATCTATGACGGCTGGCAACCCTGCCGTTAATATGGGTATTTTTCAAACCAAGGGATCGAATGCCAGGGATATCATTTTAGAGATCGAAAGCAGCTTGGAAGAGATAAAAAAGGACCTGCCCAAAGGAATGGAAATTTTTGTGCCCTACAATACCAATAACTTTCTGAATGCATCGATTGAAAAAGTGGTAAGTACCCTAATCGAGGCCTTTTTATTGGTGTTCTTGGTCGTATTTGTTTTTTTACAAGATTTTAGGTCTACGTTGATACCGGCCATCGCGGTTCCTGTTTCCATCATAGGAACGTTCTTTTTCTTGAACCTTTTTGGTTATTCCATCAACTTATTGACCCTTTTTGCCCTGGTCTTGGCAATTGGTATTGTGGTAGATGATGCCATTGTTGTGGTAGAGGCGGTGCATGCCAAATTGGATGGTGGCGCAAAGGATCCGAAAAAGGCGACCCTAAATGCCATGCATGAAATTACGGGGGCCATCGTTTCCATTACCCTGGTCATGGCGGCGGTATTTATACCTGTAACCTTTGTACAAGGACCAACGGGGGTATTTTATGAGCAATTTGGGATCACCTTAATTGTGGCGATTATGATTTCGGCCATTAACGCGCTAACCTTGAGTCCTGCCTTATGTGCCTTGTTTTTGAAGCCCCATCACGAGGAAGATAAAAAAGGAAAAGGTTTTATGAAGCGTTTTTTCGACGCCTTTAACCGCGGCTTCAGGGCAACTACCAAAAAGTACGGCCAATCGGTTCTTTTTTTATATCGGCATAAATGGATCACAGCGGTAATCTTACTTTTGGCCTGTTTCGGTATTTGGTGGTCTGCGAGTAACGTAAGTACGGGCTTTGTGCCCGATGAGGACAGGGGTATTGTATTTATGAACGTTGAACTTCCCCCAGGGTCGTCTATCGATAGAACGCATAAGGTAAACCAAGAGTTATATGGCAAATTGAAGCAGATCCCCGGAGTTTTAGAAGGTTCCGTAGTGGAGGGGCGAAGCTTTTTAGGGGGTTCGGGCAGTAATTATGGACTAGGCTTCATCAGGCTCAAAGATTGGGACGAACGCGGCGCCGATTCACTGTCAATAGAAAGCGTTACGGCAAAAATGTTTGCCGTAGCGGCTACCATACCCGAGGCGAACATTATATTCTTTGCACCGCCAAGTATTCCAGGTTTTAACAGTTCAGTGGGTGTTGAGGTCAATTTACTGGATCAAACGGGGGGCAGCTTTGAAGATCTTGACAAGACCAACCAAGAATTTATTGCCAAGTTGACCGAAAGACCCGAAATACAGTATGTTCAATCTTCCTTCAACACAAAATACCCGCAATATGAGCTTGAGTTGAACGTTCCGAGGGCCAAGGAGTTAGGTGTTTCGATAAGCAGCATCTTCGCTACCTTGCAAGGCTATATTGGAAGTGTTTTTGCATCAGATTTCTCTAGGTTCGGCAAGCAGTACCGGGTATATATTCAGGCCTTGCCAGAAGATCGTGCCGATACTGATAATTTAGATCAGATTTTTGTGAGAACAGATGCCGGCGAAATGACCCCCATAACAGAATTCATTACACTTAAAAGGGTCTATGGCCCACAGTCGGTGACCCGTTTCAATCTTTTTAATGCAACCAAGATCACCGCGGCGACCAATCCCGGTTTTAGCTCCGGTGATGCGATTACCGCAGTCGAAGAAGTGGCGTTGACCCTACCGAACAATTATACGACCGCTTTTTCAGGACTTTCGCGTGAAGAGGTGAACGCTGGCAACCAGACAACCACCATATTCTTATTGTCATTGGTGTTCGTTTACTTTCTGCTCGCTGCCCAGTATGAAAGTTACCTGATTCCTTTTTCGGTGTTGTTCTCTTTACCGCTTGGAGTGTTCGGCGCCTATTTTACCACCCAATTGGCAGGACTTCAGAATAACATTTATTTTCAGATAGCGCTGATAATGCTGATTGGCTTATTGGCCAAGAATGCCATACTCATAGTTGAGTTCGCCCTGCAAAGAAGGCGTGCCGGCGAAACGATCATCGATGCGGCCGTACAAGGGGCGGAATCGCGTTTAAGGCCCATTTTGATGACTTCCTTTGCTTTTATATTAGGATTGATGCCCTTGGTCTTGGCCGATGGCGTTGGTGCGGCAGGTAACCGTTCAATTGGCACGGGTGCCGTTGGGGGGCTGCTGATCGGTACCGTCACCGGGGTCTTCGTGATTCCGATTTTGTTTGTGTTCTTCCAATGGTTGCAGGAAAGAATATCTGGTGCTCCAGAAGTAAAGCATATTGAACATACCCAAGAAGCGTAGTCTTATGAAAGTGAATCTGATTTTAAAATACTCCGTCGTTGTTCTTTTACCCATGCTACTTGCATCATGTTTCTCGGCAAAAATCTATGAGCGGCCAGAGAATGATGTTTTGAATGCCGCCTATTTTAGAACGGACTCCCTGCCGAAGGACAGTCTGTCCATGGCAAGCTTTTCATGGAAGGAATTATTTACGGATCCCATTTTACAAGCGTATATAGAAGAGGGCCTGAAGAACAACATCGATATACGAAAAGCCATACAGCAAATATTGATTTCCGAGGCCTATGTAAAACAGGGCAGGGCAGGCTATCTGCCTACGCTAAATGCCAGTGCACAGTACACCCATACCGAAATTTCGTCCAATAGTCAATTTGGGGGGCTTTTTGATCGGTTAGACCAGTATCAATTAAGTGGTGGCTTATCTTGGGAAGCGGATATATGGGGAAGGATTAGAAGTTCAAAGAGGGCTTTTGATGCCACGTATCTGCAATCGGTGGCAGCACATAAAACTGTTAAAAGTACCTTGGTAGCCAATATTGCTTCAACGTATTACCAATTAATGGCCTTGGATGAACAGATCCAGATCACCGAATTGACCATTGAGACAAGGGCCAACGGACTCGAAACTACAAGGGCATTGAAGGAAGCCGGGACTGTAACAGAAGTTGGGGTAAAGCAGACAGAAGCCCAATGGTATACCGCCAAAGCCATTTTAATCGACCTAAAAAATACCGCACGACTCTTAGAAAACTCGCTTTCCATTCTTTTGGGAAGTGAGCCAAGGGAAATTGAAAGGGCTAGTTTGGAGGAGCAAAATATAACAACCCCACTTAAAATAGGTATTCCAACGGAACTTTTGGCGAATAGGCCAGATGTAATGGCTGCGGAATATGCACTTATCAATTCGTTTGAACTAACCAATGTGGCGCGAAGTAACTTTTATCCTTCCCTTACCTTAACGGCCAATAGTGGCTTGCAAAGTTTGAACCTTGATAACTTGTTCAATTCGAGTTCGTTGTTCGCAGCTGTAGTGGCAGGGTTAACCCAGCCCCTGTTGAACAGCAGAAGAATACGCACGCAGTTCGAGGTTGCCAAGGCCAGGCAAGAACAGGCGAAATTAGATTTTAAACAAACCTTGCTAGTGGCATCCAAAGAAGTTTCGGATGCCTTGTACACCTATGATGCGGCGAATGAGAAAATGATGGTGAAGCAAAAAGAATTTGAGGCCTACAATTTGGCCCTAGAATATTCACAAGAACTTTTAGATAATGGTCTTGCCAATTATTTGGAAGTTTTAAACGCTACACAAAATACCCTTAGCACCAATTTGGATCTCACCAATACCAAAAATGCCAAGCTTCAGGCCATTGTAGATCTCTACCAAGCATTGGGGGGTGGTTGGCAGTAGCCCAGGATAGGTCGGTAGGGTACTTGCCCTTCCGATGGATCGTTTTATACACAAGCTTGGAGTAGTCGGCGAACTAAGCCTTCCGCAGCTGGCATGAATACCCTGGGCGTTTTAAAATTTACGGGATTTTGTTATTTTTATGGTTGCTTGCAGCCCTCTCGTGTTCGATTGTTTTAATCCTATTTCTTAACTTGAACAGGTAACGGCAACGCGAAATGATATGCTGCCCGCCTCGGTCGGGATTAAAAATAAAAACCGAGGTTCATGAAATATACCCTAATCGATAAATAACCGAGCAATATGAAGGGACTCACTAAAATAAAGGCAGAAATAGAGGCGTACACGCTTGGCTCAGGTAGTTCAGAACTTAAGGTAGTTGAAGCCCTAAGGCAATATTATTTCAATAAGGCGGTAACCGAAGAAATTAAACTCTACAAAAAGAAAAAGAAAAAAGTGGCTCAAATTACCAAGGACCTAAAAATATCGCATCGCCGCTTCTACAAAATTTTGGAGGACAAGAAAATACAGCATGCCAAGTACAATAAATCGAATCAAGCTGATCATAACGGTGATGCCCCCACCAAAACGTAAAGCCAAAGGTCTCACAAAGCCTAGGTTGAACAACGGTAGGTTTCCGTGTTTTTAAAGGTCAAAAAGAGGGTATGTGGTTCACCTGTCGTTAGGGCCTCGCCCCATGTATAATTTCTTCTAATTTCGGTTGATATCCAAAAGTGTGCCCTCACTGTGCATTGTTTGTAGCTCGGTTTTTGCAATGGTATAGTAGTCATCAGCATAATTCTCATGCTTATCTATTTTATGAATTTTTGATGACCTGGCAATTTCGTAACTGTTGAGTGGTACCAGAATACTATCTTGCATGACCTCGATTACCTTCATGGTAGAAAATTGATTTGTTTCAGTACGATATTCAATGATGTCGCCTTTTGCCGGCCGGGCTAAATAGGAGATTGTATTATCGTTGTCCTTTCGGCTCGAATATCCTGCAAAAGCAATTAAACAAGCAAGTAGTACCAAGCCTGAAAACTGCCAAATGGGCCCCTTGACATCTGTTTTGAAGGTTTGGTACTCCCGTTTTAAAGGCTCTGGCATCTCGTTGGGTTTCAGTACCTGTTGGCAATGACCGCATTGCGAAGCACCGGTTTTATGTAAGGGAAACATGGGGATCCAAAAGATATGGGCGTGCTTCCTGAAAACGCTGAATGAAATGGTGCCTTGATTTTTGCAGTTTCCGCAAGTCGCATTTCTTGCCTTTTCCGTTTTTACATGTGCTGAGCCACTTCCGAAAATGATCATATTTTTAATGATTTGTTTATGAATGCATCAATGGAGTTCATTGGAAACTAGTTGGTAGTCATACTATGGTTTAAATACCAGCTAGCGATAGGCCTGGTGATGAGCTAACGCCTTCTTCACCAATAAAAAAGCCATCGACCACTTCGCGTATATGGGCCTCTTGCAATGCAGAATCAGCTGTCTGGTATTCAGGTTGGATCAGGGCTTTTGATGGAAAAGTTTCACAGTACAGCTCCGCACCGTTTTCATCGACCGCCTTAAAGGTTGCTATACCTTGAAGAATTGTTTTTCCAGAAATGGTCAACGCGATCTGGTCATTTTTATTCGGTCTTGA
>JBHJNU010000068.1:0-20995 GCA_050330515.1 Flavobacteriaceae bacterium
CCGCAAGTGGCCTTCCAGCCTGTAATGTGCCAGCACTGTAACCATGCCCCTTGTGAAACGGTTTGCCCTGTTGCGGCAACTTCGCACGGGCGTCAAGGTCAGAACCAAATGGCCTATAACAGATGTGTGGGTACGAGATATTGCGCGAACAACTGTCCGTACAAAGTGCGTCGCTTCAATTGGTTCCTTTACAACAACAATGAGGAATTCGATTTCCATATGAATAATGATCTGGGCAAAATGGTGGTGAATCCTGATGTGAATGTTCGTTCGCGCGGGGTTATCGAAAAATGCTCGATGTGTATACAAAGAACTCAGAAAACCATTTTAGACGCCAAACGTGATGGTCGCCTTGTAAAGGATGGCGAATTCCAGACCGCTTGTTCGTCTGCTTGTAATAATGGTGCCATTATTTTTGGTGATATCAATGACAAGGAAAGTAAAATAGCAGCATTGAAAGAGAGCGATAGAATGTACCATTTATTGGAACACGTGGGTACACAACCCAATGTTTTCTATCATGTGAAAGTGAGAAATACCAACGAGGCATAACAACCGATACAATAAGTAACTATAATCATAATTTATGGCGTCGCATTACGAAGCACCTATAAGAAGACCCTTAGTAACGGGAGACAAAGGCTACCACGATGTAACCGTGGACATTGCCGCTCCGGTCGAGGGTAGGGCCGATAAGCAGTGGTGGATTGTATTTTCCATTGCCTTGGCAGCATTCCTTTGGGGAGTAGGTTGCATAATCTATACCATTTCAACGGGTATTGGTACCTGGGGTTTGAACAAGACGGTTAACTGGGCTTGGGATATCACGAACTTCGTTTGGTGGGTGGGTATCGGTCATGCCGGTACGCTGATTTCCGCGGTATTGTTATTGTTCCGTCAGAAATGGAGAATGGCAATCAACCGTTCGGCGGAGGCGATGACCATTTTCTCTGTAATTCAAGCAGGTCTGTTTCCGATCATTCACATGGGTCGCCCATGGTTGGCGTATTGGGTATTGCCGATACCGAATCAATTCGGGTCATTATGGGTAAACTTTAATTCCCCGCTACTCTGGGACGTTTTTGCGATATCGACCTACCTTTCTGTGTCATTGGTGTTCTGGTGGACAGGTTTGCTTCCTGATTTTGCGATGCTAAGGGATAGGGCAATTCTCCCCTTCCAAAAGAAAATATATGGATTATTGAGTTTTGGATGGAGCGGTCGTGCTAAGGACTGGCAGCGTTTTGAAGAGGTATCCTTGGTTTTGGCCGGTTTGGCAACGCCGCTCGTACTTTCGGTTCACACGATCGTATCTTTTGACTTTGCTACTTCCGTTATTCCTGGGTGGCATACCACGATTTTCCCTCCCTACTTCGTTGCAGGTGCGATTTTCTCTGGTTTCGCAATGGTGAACACCCTGCTCATCATCATGCGTAAGGTCTGTCATTTAGAGGCTTATATCACGGTTCAACATATTGAACTGATGAATATTGTTATCATGATTACCGGCTCTATTGTAGGTTGTGCCTATATCACAGAGCTTTTCATGGCATGGTATTCTGGTGTTGAGTATGAGCAATATGCATTCTTGAATAGGGCTACAGGGCCATACTGGTGGGCCTATTGGGCTATGATGACCTGTAACGTTTTCTCTCCACAATTCATGTGGTTCAAGAAACTGCGTACCAGTATCATGTTCTCCTTCTTTATTTCTATTGTAGTAAACATAGGAATGTGGTTCGAGCGTTTTGTTATTATCGTAACCTCCTTGCACCGAGATTACCTTCCATCATCGTGGACGATGTTTTCACCGACCTTCGTTGACATCGGTATTTTTATCGGAACTATAGGTTTCTTCTTTGTGCTGTTTCTATTGTACGCAAGAACCTTTCCAGTAATTGCACAGGCTGAGGTAAAATCCATATTGAAGTCTTCAGGGGAACGCTATAAAAAGCTAAGGGATGCAGGCCAGCCTTTGTACCAAATTGACCAAACGGCCAAGGTACTGGTAAAGGAGATAGTGCATGGGTCCGATGCTGAAGAGAATGGTATTTCAGCGGCTAATGTGGTTAAAAAAGATGCTTCACAGTTATTGGCCAGTATTGGAACCTTCGATCCGGCAACCCAAAAAGCAGATGATTTGAAGTTGGTAAAGGGTATAGGCCCGAAAATGGAAGAAACGTTGAACCAAATAGGGATTTTTACATTTGCCCAGGTAAGTAGAATGACCGCAACGGAATATGATTTGTTAGATTCGATTACGGAAGCTTTCCCCGGAAGGGCGCAACGTGATGATTGGGCAGGTCAAGCACAAAAATTAAATACTAAATAGTAGCTATGGCATCTAAAGTGATTCATGCTTATTATAACGATGACGATGTGCTTATGCACGCGGTCAAGAAGGTAAAGGCTGCCAAACACCATATTGAGGAAGTGTATTGTCCATTTCCCGTGCATGGGCTTGACAAAGCGATGGGTCTTGCACCGACGCGAATAGCCATAACCGCTTTTATGTACGGCTGTGTTGGTTTGACCGTAGCAATTGTAATGATGAATTTCATTATGATTAAAGATTGGCCACAGGATATTGGTGGTAAACCAAGTTTCAGCTATATCGAGAATATGCCGGCCTTTGTGCCCATCATGTTCGAGTTAACGGTGTTCTTTGCGGCTCACTTAATGGTGATCACGTTCTATTTAAGAAGTCGATTATGGCCTTTTAAGAAGGCTGAGAATCCTGATGTACGTACTACGGACGACCATTTTTTAATGGAAATTGAAATTCACGATAATGAAAAGGAATTGACGGATTTGTTGTCAAGTACCGGTGCGGTAGAAATTAATGTTACAGAAAAAAACATTCATTAAGTATGAAGAGTTTTATAAAAATAGGTGCAGTATTAACTTTAGTGGTTTTGTTCGCTTCCTGTCAGGATAAAAGCAAACCTAACTATCAATATATGCCCAATATGTACGAAGCGGTAGGTTATGAAACCTATCAGCCAGTTGAGTTTTTACCTGATGGTATTGAAGCGCAACTTCCGGTTCCGGGAACCATCAACCGAGGATGGTTACCTTATGAGTTTGAAAACACGTTAGAGGGTAAAGATTTGGCACGGTTGGATGTTAGCCCATTAGATTCTTTGCAGCGCGAGACGAATTTGTTAAAGGGAGCCGAACTGTACGGTATCTATTGTGCCATCTGCCATGGTAATAAGGGTAATGGAAAAGGGTGGCTGGTAGAACGTGAGAAAATTTTGGGGGTACCAAGTTACGCAGATGCCGCACGAAATATAAGTGTAGGAAGTACTTTTCACACCATGCAATACGGGTTGAACTCCATGGGTTCTTATGCATCGCAGATGAATACGGAAGAAATGTGGCAGGTTTCCGAGTACGTAATGAAATTGAAAGCCGAGTTATAAATAATACATAGTCTATAAATATGTACACGATTTCGAACAGATTGAAAATGGGCTCCATTATAATGATGGTAGTCGGACTGTTGGGTATTGGTTATGGTTTTTTTACCGCACCTAAAACTATTGAGGCGGCAAAGGAAATGGTAGCCAGTCATGGTGGAGGTCATGGTGAGTCAGATTCACATGCTGCGGCCGGTGATCACGGGGCCGATGCCAACGCACATGGCATGACGGCCGCCGAACATGATGAGCACGTTTTCCACCAATTGCAGAACAAACCATGGGCTGCAGTGTATGTGGCGGCATTTTTCTTTTTCATGATTTCTTTGGGTGCATTGGCATTTTATGCAATTCAGCGCGCAGCCCAGGCCGGATGGTCACCATTATTGTTTCGCGTTATGGAAGGAATAACTTCCTACATCGTTCCGGGTGGTATTATCGTTTTTGCGATTTTGGTCATGTCGGTATTGCATTGGAACCATTTGTTCGTTTGGATGGATGCCGATGTAGTTGCCCACGATAAATTGTTGCAGGGAAAGGCAGGTTACTTGAATCCAACGTTCTTTTTAATACGCGCCGCCATCTTTTTGGCAGGCTGGATCGGTTATAGGGAGTATTCGAGAAAACTGTCGCTCGCACAGGATGCGGCCAATGATGATTCTAATTTCAAATTGAACTTTAGAATTTCTGCGGCTTTTCTGGTATTTTACCTAATCTCCGAATCCATTATGTCTTGGGATTGGATCATGAGCGTAGACCCACACTGGTTCAGCACCTTGTTCGGTTGGTACGTTTTTGCAAGTATGTTCGTATCGGGCATTACCGTTATTGCCATGGTAACGATCTATTTGAAATCAAAAGGTTATCTTGAACAGGTTAATAATAGCCATATTCATGATTTAGCGAAGTTTATGTTCGGCATCAGTATTTTCTGGACCTACCTTTGGTTTTCTCAGTTCATGCTTATCTGGTACGCGAACATTCCGGAGGAGGTCACCTATTACGTGACCAGAATTCAAGATTATAACCTACCTTTCTTTGGTATGGTCGCCATGAACTTTTTGTTCCCGGTCTTACTTTTGATGAATAGTGACTTCAAACGTGTCAATTGGTTCGTGGTTATGGCGGGCATCGTTATTCTAGCAGGGCACTATATGGATATTTTCAATATGATCATGCCATCTACAGTGGGCACACAATGGTATATTGGAATTCCTGAGATCGGAGCGATTTTATTTTTTGCAGGTTTGTTCATATTCTGGATTTTCAGGGCCATGGCTTCAGCACCTTTACAGCCTACCCGTAATCCATTTATTGAAGAAAGTAAGCATTTTCATTATTAACGAAGCGTAAGTATAACAGTAAGAGATACGATGACAACAGCATTGATATTAATTGTTTTAGCACTGGTTGGTATTGCGATTTGGCAAATGACCAAGATTTTTGAGTTGACCCAACTTAAAAACGAAAATGCAGAAATTGCCAATGATTCCGATAACAAGAACCAGGGCTATCTGATGTTCGCCTTCTTGATATTCATTTACGGGATAACCATTTTCAGTTTTTGGAAGTATTCGAAATTCCTGTTGCCGGAAGCATCTTCCGCTCATGGTGGTGAATATGACTATTTAATGCTCGTTTCGTTCATCATAATTTTCATCGTTCAGACGATTACCCAGGCCTTATTACATTATTTCGGTTATAAATACCGGGGTAGAACAGGTAACAAGGCACTTTTTTATGCCGATAACGATCGCCTAGAGTTCATCTGGACCATCATTCCGGTAATTGTTCTGGCGGGACTGATACTTTGGGGGCTATACACATGGACTACCATTATGGATATCAATGATGAAGACGATCCTTTAATTGTAGAACTATATGCCCAACAATTCAATTGGATGGCCAGATATGGGGGCGAAGATAATGTCTTGGGCGGCGCAAACGTAAGAATGATCGATATTGATAGGGCCAATGTACTTGGTTTGGACGAATCCGATGCCTACGCCTCAGATGACGTAATTGTAAAAGAATTGCATCTGCCGGTGGGGCGAAAGGTCAATTTTAAAATGCGTTCGCAAGATGTATTGCACTCTGCGTATATGCCCCATTTTAGGGCTCAGATGAACTGTGTTCCCGGTATGATTACCGAGTTTTCCTTTACCCCAATTAAGACCACCCAAGAAATTAGGCAAGACCCCGATGTGGTGGATAAAGTGGCAAGAACCAATAAAATCCGTGCTGAAAGGGCTGCAAACGGAGAGGATAATTCCGATCCTTGGGAGTACGACTATATCTTGCTTTGCAATAAGATATGCGGGAAATCACACTATAACATGCAAATGAAGATCATTGTGGAAACACAGGAAGAGTATGAGGCATGGATGAAGACGCAGCAGACCTTCGCTCAGACGATGGCTTCTGCGCAATAGAAAAAGGCTATAAAAAGAAAATTAATATATTAAAGAATTAGATTATGTCAGCAACAGCACATGTACATGTAGATGATCATGCTCACGATGATCATGGACATCATCATCACAAAGAGACCTTTGTAACCAAGTATATTTTTAGCCAAGATCATAAGATGATCGCTAAGCAGTACCTGATTACAGGTGTTCTGGTTATGGGGTTCATCGGTATTGCAATGTCCTTAATGTTCAGAATGCAATTGGCATGGCCGGGAGAAAGTTCGGTAATCTTTGAGACACTACTGGGAAAATGGGCGCCAGAGGGTGTTATGGACGCAGATATGTACTTAGCTTTGGTAACAATGCACGGTACGATCATGGTATTCTTTGTGCTTACGGCAGGTCTGAGCGGCACCTTCAGTAATTTGTTGATTCCGTTGCAGATAGGTGCACGTGATATGGCATCAGGTTTCTTGAACATGCTTTCGTTTTGGATGTTCTTTTTGTCATCTGTAATAATGGTTACTTCCTTATTCGTAGAGGCTGGTCCCGCTGCGGCAGGGTGGACGATTTATCCTCCCCTAAGCGCATTGCCAATGGCGCAATCAGGTTCAGGTATGGGTATGACACTTTGGTTGGTTTCTATGGCCATATTCATTGCCTCATCACTTTTAGGGTCTTTGAACTATATTGTAACGGTCATCAACCTGAGAACAAAGGGAATGTCTATGACAAGATTACCGTTGACCATTTGGGCGTTTTTTGTTACCGCTATCATCGGTGTTATTTCCTTCCCCGTGCTTTTGTCGGCAGCGTTGTTGTTGATAATGGATAGAAGTTTTGGTACCTCGTTCTTCTTGTCGGATATCTTCATACAAGGAGAGGTATTGCACTATCAGGGTGGTTCACCGGTTTTATATGAGCACCTATTCTGGTTCTTGGGGCACCCAGAGGTATATATTGTGTTATTGCCGGCCTTGGGTATTACCTCTGAGGTAATGTCAACAAATGCACGTAAACCTATTTTCGGTTACCGTGCGATGGTCGCGTCTATCTTGGCGATAGCCTTCTTATCTACCATTGTTTGGGGTCACCACATGTTCATATCAGGTATGAATCCGTTCTTGGGATCGGTGTTTACATTCACAACATTATTGATTGCCATACCATCAGCAGTAAAGGCATTTAACTATATCACGACCCTCTGGAAAGGAAATCTGCAGTTCAATCCTGCCATGTTGTTTTCGATAGCATTGGTATCTACTTTTATTACAGGAGGTTTAACGGGAATTATTCTTGGTGACAGCACCTTGGATATCAATGTACACGATACCTACTTTGTTGTGGCCCACTTCCACTTGGTAATGGGTATATCGGCACTTTACGGATTGTTCGCTGGCGTATATCACTGGTTCCCTAAAATGTTCGAGGGCAAGATGATGAACAAGAATTTAGGATATGTGCATTTTTGGGTAACTGCGGTTTGTGCCTACGGTGTTTTCTTTCCAATGCACTTTGTAGGTATGGCCGGTCTGCCGAGACGTTATTATCAAAATACGGCCTTCCCAATGTTTGATGAGTTTACCGATATTCAAGTATTGATGACCGTCTTTGCACTCATTGCAGGTGCAGCCCAGCTAGTGTTCGTTTATAACTTTGTCAGTAGTATGTTTTACGGAAAGATAGGACCAAAGAACCCATGGAATTCAAATACCTTGGAATGGACAGCCGAAGTGAAACATATTCATGGAAATTGGGATGGACCGATACCGGAAGTACACCGTTGGGCATATGACTACAGCAAGGTTGATGACAATGGCGAGTACATTATTCCAGGGCAAGATTTTGTTCCTCAAACCATACCCTTGCAGAATGATGAGGAAGAACTGAACCATTAAATGCGATACTAATCCATATAAAAATGCCCTTCTTTTCAAGTTGGGCATTTTTTTTGATATATTAGATTCTAGGATGCTAATCTAAGTTGGTTCAAATTATAGTTTTGCCGTTATGTCTGCTCCCTATTTGGCATTTTTTAGGGCATTGGTTTTAGCTTGATTTTTGAACTCTTATTTAAAGGTTCGCCTTAAACACTGAAAAATGAAAAAGTATATTATCATCTTGATTTTATTAGCTGTGGGTACCCTACAGGCACAACGAAAACCAAAAATAAAGGGGAACAAGAGCGTGATTGAAGTGGGGGAAGACCTACCTGCCTTTAACGCCATAGAACTTAATGATGACCTAGAGGTCTTCGTGCAAAAGGCGTCCTCAGAGGGTTATTCGCTAACCGCAGATGATAACCTGGTGGATGTGTTGAAATTCAGGGTGGTCGATAGTACCCTGGTAATTAGTTCATTTTATACCATTACATCAAAAAGGAAATTGGATATTACCATTAATTACGTAGAAATAAATTCCCTGATCCTCCGTGACGGCAGAATGCGAATGAAAGATATTATTGATACTGATGCGCTTGAGGTAACTACCTTCGGTTCTTCAAAACTTGAGCTTAATGCGAATGCTTCGACCATGAATATTGTTATGGACGGTAATAGTTCCGGGGATTTTAATTTGGAGAGCGATGAACTGAATATGACCTTAAAGGATGGCATAAATGTGCGTATTTATGCGGTAGCCGACCGTTTGGCCATGAATATGCAAGACAATGCTTCCGCTAAAATGGACGGCACTTCAAACGAACTTCAGGCCAATTTATCTGGCGGCGCTAGCTTAAAGGCCGAAAAGTTACAGGCCGACGAGGTCAGTGCGAATCTAGAGGGCTCATCAAGCGCCAAGATTTATGCCAACAAATTATTGGAGCTTTCTTCAAAAGGGTCTTCAAAAACGTATCTGAGTGGAGATGGAAAAATCGAGATCATCGACTTTTTGGACACCTCAGAATTGCACAAGGAAAAATAGTTTCATCAAACGGAATTAAACTACATTCTAAAGTACGGTATAAGACCCATACGTAAAATGATCACCCTGGTCACTTTGCTATAGGTGCACTCATACACTGCTCAGGAATACCGAACCCGTCGACCAGAACCCCAATATGAGGGCGTAATTCTGTACAAAGTCGTTCAACACGTTGCCTGATAGCCTTCGATTTGGTTCCGCCTATATACCCTTGTTCTAAGTACCACGACGCATCTTGTCGTATATGATGTAGGGCATATAGTGTTCCTAATTTTTCGAAAAGGGCCCTATTTTTATCGTCGGCAATACCTTTTACGAAGTCGGTAAAGGTGTTATAGGCCAGTTCTTCACTGTACGCCCTTCCCAAGGCCAGCAAATGTGTTTGTACCTTTAAAAAGGCCTGGTAAGAGGGTACGCCCTTTTTAATATAGCCACGTATACGTGATGCCAAGGTATAGGTCAATCTTCGCCTCCGATAATCGAAGGCGTGTTTATGAAATTTTGGGTTGTATAAATGATCCTTGTCCACTTTATTGGAATATAGGGGGTTGATATTGGTAAGGGTATCGCTCAACTGTGAACCCAATAGTTTCAATACCGCTGAAAATCCGGCACTGTTGAACTCGGCTTTAAAGTCTGACAAGACGCCTTTGGCCGCTAATTGCAGCAGCACGGTATTATCGCCTTCAAAGGTGGTAAAGATATCCACATCCCCTTTCAGATCCGCGATCCTATTCTCTATCAAATATCCTTTTCCGCCGCAAGCTTCCCTGCATTCTTGAATGGTGTCATTGGCATACCATGTAATAATAGATTTAAGTCCGGCCACCTGCGTTTCCACAACGCGTTTATCCGGTTGGTTCTCGTCAGTGTAGACTTCCATCATTTTATCCAAGGTAAAATGGTAAACATAGGCCGTTGCAATTAATGGGGTCAATCGCAATTGATGGCTGGGATAATCCATCAGTAGGTCTTCCTGGATCTTAATACTATCGTTGAACTGTCTTCTTTGAAGTGCATGTTTGACTGCCACGGCCAGCGCCATTTTCGCTCCCCCCAATCCTGCCCTGGCAACGCAAATACGGCCTCCCACAAGGGTGCCCAACATGGTGAAAAAACGTTTGCTGGGGTTCTCAATGGTGGAATGGTAGGTGCCATCTTCGGTAATGTCGCCGTATTTATTGAGTAGGTTTTCACGGGGAACGGAAACTTGGTTGAACCATATCTTTCCGTTATCGACACCGTTCAGCCCTAATTTGTAACCGTTGTCTTCAATGGTGACCCCTGGCAACAGTTCATGTTTCTCATTTCGCACTGGCACTAAGATCGCGTGTACGCCCTCATTCTTGCCCTCTACGATCAATTGTGCGAATACCGACGCCATTGTAGAATGCAGGGCATTACCAATATATTCTTTATTATCATTTTTACCGGGGGTGTGAATGATAATACTATCTGTTTCTTTATCGTAGGTCGCCGTGGTCTTAATGCCTCTTACGTTTGACCCGTGACCTGTTTCAGTCATTGCAAAACAGCCTAGTAGTTTTGTTTCGCCGGTATCCTTTAAATACGCGTCGTGATGTTTTTGGGTGCCCAACTTTTGAATACTTCCCCCGAAAAGTCCGAACTGTACGCCGAACTTTATGGTCAAACTACCATCCACGTACATCATGTTTTCGAACATGTACGCATAGCCCTCCATGTCATTGGTGCCCCCATAGGCTGAAGGGTAGGCCATGGCACCATAGCCCTTGTGCGCCAAAAATTCAACTTGTTTTAAGACATGGGTTCTAAATTCTTCCTTATTTCGATGTATATCCCATTTGAAAATGGGATCTGACAATACAGCACGGAAACCATCGATCAATGCCGCGTGCTTACCTTTTAGAATAGTATCGATTTCCCCGGCATCGTAATATGAGGAGGTAACCTCATGCACTACCTCAACTTCGAACAAATGATTGTAATGGTTCGGTTGTATGCCCAAGTTGACCTCGATATGTTTCAGATGATTATTGAACGGACATTCGGCAAGGTAATGGCAAACTATTTTTTGACTGAAAGTTGCCAGCGGATACGTTTCGCTCTCCACTAATTTTACCTGCGAGTTTGATATGGTCTGCTTCCAATTTTTTAGTTCTTGATCTGCGGGCGGAGTTTTTGTACTCAACCAAGAATTCAACGTTATTACATCGGCTTTACTCAAAGATTTATCTTGACCAATGGCCCGCTCAACCACGTTGATTTCTGAGGCAGAGACAAGATTATCCGACCAGATTACATAAAAAATAGGAATGTATTGAAGTATTCCTGGGGAGTATGTCTTTTTTTCCATGGTTTGAAATTACGATATTTTCTATTAATCAAAAAGGCTGTGCAACACTTTGAAAAGCACTTTATGTCTTCCTGATTTTCGACTAATCTGTTCTCAATTTCGTTATCTTTGTTAGCGTATGAACGAAAACCTAGATCCCACTACAAGTAATTTTTCACCGGAGGAATTCGATATCGAAAGGGCCTTACGCCCTGTAAATTTTGACGATTTTACCGGGCAGCAGCAAGTGTTGGAAAACCTCAAGGTTTTTGTAAAGGCAGCGAACTTGCGGGGAGAAGCCTTGGATCATACGCTATTTCATGGTCCCCCTGGATTGGGTAAGACTACATTGGCCAATATCTTGGCGAATGAGTTGGGTGTTGGCATAAAGATAACCTCTGGCCCAGTGCTCGACAAGCCCGGCGACCTCGCTGGCCTTCTGACCAATTTAGATGAGCGCGATGTGCTTTTCATTGATGAAATTCACCGGTTAAGCCCCATTGTGGAGGAGTACCTGTATTCTGCGATGGAAGATTTCAGAATTGACATTATGATCGAGACCGGCCCGAATGCGCGCTCGGTACAGATCAATCTCAATCCGTTTACCTTGATAGGCGCCACCACAAGATCCGGTCTGTTAACTTCGCCGATGCGTGCCCGCTTCGGAATTCAGAGCCGCTTGCAATATTATACCACCGAGCTACTGTCGACCATTGTAGAGCGAAGTGCAGAAATACTAAAAGTGCCCATATCGCAGGAAGCTGCCATTGAAATTGCGGGCAGAAGTAGGGGTACACCCCGTATTTGTAACGCCCTCTTGCGAAGGGTTCGTGATTTCGCCCAAATTAAGGGGAACGGAAAAATCGATATGGACATTTCAAAATTCGCATTGAACGCCCTAAACGTAGATGCACATGGCTTGGATGAAATGGACAATAAAATACTCTCCACGTTGATCGATAAATTTAAAGGGGGCCCTGTTGGCCTTACCACCATTGCAACCGCTGTTTCGGAAAGTGCGGAGACCATTGAAGAAGTGTATGAACCTTTTTTGATCCAACAAGGTTTTATTATGCGTACCCCAAGGGGTAGAGAGGTAACCGAACTGGCTTACCGACATCTCGGAAAAATCAAAGGCACTACGCAACCTGGATTGTTTGAATGAAGAACCTGCCGATAGTATCTGCTTTACGAGTCTTCAAAAACAGAAGGCGCATTCTTAAGAACCCGCTTCCGTTTCACAATGAAAATTTTGAACGCCTTGGCGATATATTTATGGTAAACATTGGCCCGACCAATAGGATCGTATTTACCAGGAGTAGGGAGTACATCAAACAGATACTCCAGAAAAACCATAAAAAGTACCACAAGTCGACCTTGCAGACGCGCGACCTGGCAAAATATATCGGTAAGGGTCTGCTGACCTCGAACGGCGAACATTGGCGAACCCATCGCAGAATGGTACAGCCGGCTTTCCACAAGAAAAAGTTGGAAGGTTTATTAGGGATCATGAGTGCCGCCATTAAAGAGGAACTACAACGTATTCGCCCTAATGAGAAGCAAGACGTTTATCCGTTAATGGGCGATCTTGCCTTTCAAGTGGTTGCCAAATCACTTTTCAGTAGAGATGATATTCAAGTAGAAATGGCCGAGCTGAAAGAAATTACAGATACCAACCAGCAAATGCTGATCCGCGAAATGCGACTACCTTTTATGAACTGGTGGTTCAAATGGAGTGGCGCGATAAACCATCACCTGAAACTTTCAGAGAGGGCACGTGAAATTCTGAACAACATTATCGAAGAACGTTTAGCCTCTGAGCTGGAAAAGGATGACTTACTAGATATGCTTTTGAAGGCGACCTATGAAGATGGTACTTCAATGTCACGTGAACAGCTTATCGATGAGGTACTGATCTTGTTCACGGCAGGTCATGAAACTACCGCCAACGCCCTTGGTTTTACCCTTCACCTTTTGGCAGCTAATTCAGTGGCACAACAAAATGCGTTCGAATCGTTGGGCTTAATTGATCTTGAACAGGGTGATGTGATGGCGAATTTAGGGTCTATGGGATATATAAAACAATGCGTTGAAGAAGGCATGCGTCTATACCCGCCTGCATATTATATCGATAGGGTGACGATTGAAGAAGATCAATTGGGCGAACATACGATACCCAAGGATACCATGTTGTTGTTGGCCATTTATGAATTGCACCGCGATCCTGAATTCTGGGAATCGCCAGGGGCTTTTATGCCCGAGCGGTTCGACCCGGTCAATAAAAAAGATTTTCAAGAATATTATTATCCTTTTGGGGCAGGGCCTAGAATGTGTGTGGGCAATAACTTTGCGATGTACGAAATGATTCTGGTGGTGGCCGAAATCTTGAAAAAATATAGGATCGAGACCGATACGAAAGTTGTAGAGCTCAATCCGTTGATTTCATTACGGCCAAAAGAGATCCCGCTACGATTTATCCCCAGGATATAAGAAAACGCAATACCTTTTGAATATTCACGTCTTTTCTAAATCACGACCATTAGGATCAAGTATGTTTACTTCAAAATCGCATTCTCATCGGAGAATTTCTTATAGCTGAAATAAATCGCCCCTACGGCAAAGGCGACCAAAGAAATCAAAATAACGGCATATTGGGCCATGTCGATGGTACCTGCCATAATTTCCTTAACCCCCAAACCAATATTTAGAACAGGCACAAGAACCGTCGACCATGTCAATTCAATACCGGGCATCATGGCCAGTACCAATGGTAAAATAATTAACATGATGATCGGCGTAACCTTGCTTTGCGCTTCTTTGAACGTAGATGCCCCTGCAATCAGTGCTATAATCAAGCCCGCCAAAAACAAGGAAAAAGGAATTAGCAGTAAAAGGATCATGGTGACCGATTGAAAACTGAGCATTTCGTTGATCGCTATTTTAAACGTGTCAGGAATACCGTCGATGAGTTTCAGGCCTACAATAAGTCCGATGAGATTCAACAATGCGGGAATAAACCCAAGTAGGGAAGCGACAATGGCCTTACCCAGAAGTACCTTGAATTTTGAAATCGGCAAAGAAAGTGTTGTTTCAATTGTTTTGCGTTCTTTCTCGCCGGTCACCAGATCAATGGCCGCCAATACACAACCACCCCACATGCTCAAGATAAAAAGATAGGGAATAAAACCTCCGATCCTTTTTCCTATCAATTCTTTTTGCTCACCTACCTCGACATAATTTTGACGAAATGGGGTCAACTTCTCGGCTGATATTCCTAATTGAACCATTCTCTTTTCGCGTAGATCAGACCCGAAAACTTCTAGTATTCTTGATACTCTTTCGTTGACATTGTCCATAGTTCCGTTACGAACTATTTGAACTTCACTTGGGGTAAGACTATCCATTCTAACCGTCCAATCGTCAGGAAAGATCACCGCGGTCTGAATGCTTCCCTCATTGATCAACGATTTAAAATCGGTTGATTGCGTGTAGGTGGTAATGGTATTGAGCGTGTCGCTTTTTACCAATTTCATAAAACCTTCGGGGGCATTGACCAAACCTATTTTTACTTTTTTCTGCTGATTGCTATCCGATATCATTTTTGTGATCTTGATAGACCCGAAAATCAATAGGGGAATCAATAGCGTAGGCAGAAGAATAGAATTGATAATTGTCTTCTTGTCTCGAAGAAGCTCGGTGAGCTCCTTCTTTATGATTATAAATAAGTCTCTCATCTTAGGCTTGTTTAACTCTGTTGATGAATTCTTGGGTAAGATTATTCGCTTTCATTTCTTTCTTGAAGTTCTCGAAAGTGTCGTTGTAGATAATAGAACCTTTGCTAATAATGGCCAGGTCGTCACATAAAAGATCTACCTCGCTCATAATATGCGACGAGAAAATAACGGTCTTGTTGTTTTCTTTTGATTCTCGGATCAAATCGATGATACTATCTGCGGTAATGACATCCAGGCCAGAGGTGGGTTCGTCAAAAATGAGCACTTCTGGATCGTGGATCAGGGTTCGGGCGATAGAAACTTTTTGTTTCATTCCCGTACTCATTTGGCCCATTCGCTTCTTACGGAATTCATGGATGCCCAGTTTTTCAAAAAGGTATTCCTTGCGTTCTTTGAGTTCTGCTTGCGGAAGGCGATATAATTTTCCGAAAAAGTCGATGGTCTCATCGGGGTTAAGCCTTTCGTATAGGCCAGTTGACCCGGTTAGGAAACCAATGCGTTTTTTTACTTCGTCATTTCCCTGTGAAATATCTACGCCGTCTACTATGGCATTTCCAGAGGTCGGATTGATGATTCCGGCGATCATTCTCAAAGTAGTAGTTTTTCCCGCTCCATTAGGTCCTAAAAGTGAAAAAATCCGCCCTGGGTGGCACTCGAAGGACACTTCATTGACCGCATTTACGGTAACGGTTTCTTTTTTAAGACCCTTTCCCGTTTTTGTGGTGAACGATTTTGTCAGGTTGTTGAGCTGTATCATGAGTTGGGTTTTGTTGAATACGTTCTATTAGTTACAAAAAATTGAAAATGTTACACATCCTTTTTTAAATTTTCACCTATCGATGTGTTTCTATTGGAGAATCGTATTTTAGCTCAAGATACATTTTTTATCGTTCATAATGAACTACGCGGCACATCGTACAAGTTTGATCAAAACCGAGGCCAAACGCCTCGGGTTTCTTTCTTGTGGCATAGCGAAGGCCGATTTCTTGGAAGCCGAAGCGCCACGATTGGAAAACTGGCTGCATAAGAACATGCACGGTGAAATGAGTTATATGGCAAACCATTTTGACAAACGCTTAGATCCCCGATTATTGGTCGATGGAGCGAAATCGGTTATTTCACTAATTCTAAATTATTATCCCGAAGTAAAACAACCTGAGGCTACCTATAAGATATCTAAATACGCCTACGGCAATGATTACCACCACGTAATCAAATCAAAATTAAGATTGTTACAAGAATTTATATCAGTGGAAATAGGCGAGGTGGGCGGTCGCGCCTTTGTTGATTCCGCACCGGTGATGGACAAGGCCTGGGCCGCTAAAAGCGGACTCGGTTGGATGGGCAAACACAGTAATTTGCTTACCCAACAAGTGGGATCTTTTTATTTTATCGCCGAATTGATCGTCGATCTTGAACTGGATTACGATACGCCCGTTACCGACCATTGTGGCACCTGTACCGCATGTATCGATGCTTGCCCTACCGAAGCCATTGTTGAACCCTACGTGGTAGATGGCAGTAAATGCATTTCCTATTTTACCATTGAACTAAAGAATGAGCTTCCGACCGAGTTCGAGGGCAAGTTCAATGATTGGGCCTTTGGTTGCGATATATGTCAAGATGTTTGTCCGTGGAATAAATTCTCGAAACCGCATCGCGAGCCCCTATTTGATCCGCATCCGGATCTGCTTTCCCTAACAAAGAAAGATTGGCAAGAAATTACCGAAGATGTCTTCAAAAAGGTATTTCAAAAATCTGCGGTCAAACGCACCAAGTTTTCCGGCCTAAAGCGCAATATTCGCTTTTTGGAATAGAACGGACTTAGCTATCGTTCCATGCGGTAAAAAATTGCCATTTTTCCAAATTTCCGACTTTTTCCTTTTGGAGCCCTGCGATCCAGTTCAATTAATCTTCACTTGTGCGAACAATAACTATTTTTCGCCTTGAAGCAAAAAGTGAAACTGATTCATGATTTTCATTGTCGCCAAAAAGCCAAAAACGAATGGCTTACGTTTTCTATCAGAATAGTACAGGCTCAAACGTTGTAGTTTTTTAAGGAATAAGAATTGGGTTTAATTGTTAAAGTGAGCTTCAATTTTTTCTCTAATATTGTAGGTTCTATAAACTGAGATGATTTCAAATGCGTAATAAAGTACAGTTGATTACCTATGTTGACCGATTGGGGTGCCAGAATTTGGGGGAATTGAATTCATTGGTCGAAAATGAATTCAAGGACCTTTTTGGTGGTATACATATCTTGCCCTTCTTTTACCCTATTGACGGGGCAGATGCCGGTTTTGACCCCATTGACCATACGTTGATCGACCCGCGGCTGGGTGATTGGTCTGATTTGAAAAAACTCAGCGGCAGCGTTGAAATCATGTCAGATCTTATCGTAAACCATGTTTCTGCCGATTCCGTTGCCTTTCAAGATTTTTTGGCAAAAGGCGACAGCTCAGAATTTGCTTCACTTTTTTTAACCGCTGATAAGGTTTTTCCAAAAGATACACCAACAGCCGAACTACAGAAAATATACCGCCCTAGACCAGGTTCACCCTTTACCGAATTCACATTCGCTGACGGCACCAAAAAATTGCTTTGGACCACCTTTACTTCAAAACAAATCGATATTGATGTGAATACCCCAATGGGGGAAGCTTATCTTGACAGTATTCTCGATACCTTTCAAAAGGCGGGTGTTACCATGATACGCCTAGATGCCGCCGGCTACGCAATTAAAAAGCGGGGCACCTCATGCTTTATGATCGATGAAACCTATGATTTCATTGCACAATTATCTGAAAAGGCGAAACAAAGGGGTATTGAAACCCTTGTTGAAATTCATTCTTACTACAAGACGCAAATTGAAATTGCCGAACGTGTGGGTTATGTTTATGATTTCGCACTACCGGTCTTGGTGCTAGATACTCTGTTCAACAAAGATGCCACCAATCTAAAAAAGTGGTTAAGGGTATCTCCGCGAAACGTTATCACCGTGCTTGACACCCATGATGGCATCGGTATTGTTGATGTGGCCTCTGAAAATGGAAACCCCGGACTTATTCCCGACAGTGTCTTGAGCCAAATTGTTGAGCAAATGCACGCGAATAGTCAAGATACCAGCAGAAAAGCCACAGGTGCAGCGGCATCCAACCTTGATCTTTATCAGGTGAATTCTACCTATTTTGAGGCTTTGGGATGTGATGAAAAGGCATACCTTATGGCAAGGGCAATTCAGTTTTTCATGCCCGGAATACCCCAGGTTTATTATGTGGGGCTATTTGCCGGCAAAAATGATATGGAGCTTTTGTCCAGTACCAACGTAGGTAGGGATATCAACAGGCACTACTACACGAAGGAGGAAATCGAGAGTACCATGCAAACGCATTTCTTTTCAGAGTTTAAGAAATTGATGCTTTTTAGAAACACCCATAGCGCGTTTCAGGGCAATTTTATACTCGTTGAGACGGTACCTAGCGTTTTGAATATCAGATGGGAGCATCACCAACATTGGGCAGCGCTAGAAATCGATTTGAGGAAAATGCGCATGTCCATTACCTTTTCAGACCCTCAGGGAGAAAGTGCCGCCTTATAGGGGGGCTTGTGAAGAAAGCTACATCGTTTTCGTAATTGAATTTCTCAATTTCCGGACAGCTTTTTTTACTACGATGGTTTAAAAACGCTATATTGTTTGGCAATACTTTTTACACCAAACCGTAGTTATTATGAAAATTACCAAGCCGAGTTTAAGTTTTTGGCAAATATTCAACATGAATGTTGGGTTTCTCGGGATCCAGTTCAGTTTTGGGCTTCAGCAAACCGCGATAAATCCCATCTTTACCTTTTTGGGTGCACTGCCTGAAGATTTGCCGATATATAATATCGCTGGACCGGTAACCGGACTTATAATTCAACCTATTATCGGTGCGATTTCTGATAAGACCTGGTCACCGAAGTGGGGCCGTCGAAAACCCTTCTTTCTAATTGGTGCCATAATTGGCAGTCTATGTTTGTTCGCTTTTCCCTTAAGTCCTACCCTTTGGTTTGCCGTTGGGTTATTATGGATCCTAGACGTTGGCAACAACATGGCCATGGAGCCTTATCGGGCTTTTGTAGGCGATAAACTACCAGAAAGACAGTTAAGCCTGGGGTATCAAATGCAAAGTCTTTTTGTAGGCGCGGGCATAGTCCTGGCCAATGCCTCAATTTTTTTATTTCAAGATTGGTTCGGGGGTATCGATTCTGTTAGTGCAACAACTGATTCGATACCGAAATGGCTTTATTATTCGTTCTTTATCGGAGCAGCATTATCGGTTGTAACCATCTTGTGGTCCGTCATGAAAACCCCTGAAATTCCTCCTTCAGACGAAGAGATGGCTGTGATAACAAAAAATAGAGGTCTGCCTTTCGGACAGAGGGTTCTTAATCCCATCATTGAGATTATTGACGCTATAAAGGACATGCCCAAATTTATGTGGCGACTGTCGGCGGTGTATCTTTTTCAATGGTATGCACTGTTTATTTATTGGCAATATAACGCCCCTATGTTTCAAGATACCATGGGTTTTGATGGTTCTGAGGCGCTGGCCCAGTCTGCAAAAATGAGTACGACCTACAATATTGCGACCATTGTGGTGGCCTTGGCCTTGGTTCCTTTAACACTAAAATACGGAGGCAAAAGGATCTATTCGGCCAGTGTACTGGGTACCGGTATCGCTTTACTGATCATACCGTACATATCAGACCCTCTTTTGGTCTTGTTGCCCATGGTTTTATTCGGAGTTGGCTGGGCGGCCATGATGGGCATACCCTATACCATGGTTTCGAAAGTTGTGCCACAAGATCGGCGTGGGGTTTATATGGGTATCTTGAACATGATGATCGTGATCCCCATGTTTATAGAAACGCTCACGTTCGGGGCTATTTTTAAGAATCTTTTAGGGGGAAGTGCCGTGAACGCCATCTTGTTCGCAGGTATTTTCTTTGTTCTTGCAGCAATTTTGATCTTGCGGCTAAATGAGCCTGCTCAGGAAAAAGAATAAGATTCCGATGACCTTTATACGCTAACATTCCCCTAACTTTGTGTTCTAAAACCTGTTGAACACAGCACTATATGAGCGAAGAGAAAAATAGAAGGGAAGCCTTAGTTTACCATGCAAAACCACAGCCTGGTAAGATAAAAATCGTTCCCACCAAGCCGTACGCGACCCAACGTGACCTGGCATTGGCCTATTCTCCCGGGGTGGCAGAACCTTGTTTAGAGATAGCGAAAAACAAGGAAAACGTTTACAAATATACCGCCAAGGGGAATTTAGTGGCGGTCATCTCTAACGGAACTGCAGTGTTGGGTCTGGGCAATATTGGTCCGGAAGCTTCAAAACCTGTCATGGAGGGCAAGAGCCTACTCTTCAAAATTTTTGCCGATATCGATGCCATGGATATCGAGGTCGATACCGAGGATATCGAAAAATTCATTCAAACCGTAAAGTTGATTTCTCCCACCTTCGGTGGCATCAATTTAGAGGATATCAAGGCGCCAGAAGCCTTTGAAATCGAGCGTCGCTTGAAGGCCGAGTTAGATATTCCGGTTATGCATGATGATCAACACGGTACGGCGATTATTTCAGCTGCGGCCTTGTTGAACGCCTTGGCGCTGACAAAAAGAAAGATCGGGAATGCCCGTATCGTAATCAGCGGGGCCGGCGCAGCTGCCGTATCCTGTACGAAATTGTACAAGGCATTCGGAGCGAACGCTGAGCATATCGTGATGCTTGATAGTAAGGGGGTCATTCGAAAAGACCGTGCCGATTTATCTGAAGAAAAGCTTGAATTCGCCACAGGCCGAAAAATAGATACCCTTGAAGAGGCCATGATTGATGCCGATGTTTTTATAGGACTTTCCATAAAAGATATCGTTACGCCCGAAATGTTGCTGTCAATGGCAAAGGATCCCATTGTTTTTGCCATGGCGAATCCTGATCCCGAGATCAAATATGATCTGGCGGTTAAGACCCGAAAAGATATCATCATGGCTACGGGCCGATCCGATCATCCTAACCAGGTGAACAATGTTTTGGGTTTTCCTTTCATTTTTAGGGGGGCATTGGACGTAAGGGCGACCTCGATCAATGAGGCCATGAAAATGGCGGCCGTAAAAGCCCTGGCAGAACTTACGCGCGCCCCGGTGCC
>JBHJNU010000069.1:0-16067 GCA_050330515.1 Flavobacteriaceae bacterium
AGATCGTTGACCGCTATAAAATAACTCTTGTTCACCCCCTTTTTTATAGTGACCCCAAGGTCGGTCGCCAAGAGGTTCATCCCTATCTTTTTGTCATAATAGTATGATTTGTCACAAGGGTTTTCACGTTCGTTCCAGTCATAATCATAATAGTAGAATTCATCGTAATATTCCTCTACCCCGTCCCATGAGCTGTTTTCTTCCTCTTGGTCAAAATTTTCATCGGTTTCTACCTCGGCATCAAAATTGGTGGCATCACATTTATAGGTACTATAACTTGGGCGATAATCGAATTCAACGCGGTACATGGCGCCTACCTCAGGGGTGATCAAAGCACTTAGGTCCAAGGCGTGGGCCGCCCATTTGCCATTCGCATCGACATTGGCAAGGTTGTTCTGTAAAATTAATTTTTTGGTCGCGATGGGTCGCGCCACACTTCTCAAATTATAGTTGCCGTTGATATTGTTGCCCTGTAAAAACTGAAGGATGTTGTTCTGATAAATTTTAAAGACCGCCACATCTACGGCGTTTAGATTAACCGCTTCAAAATTGACCTTTAGATTGTTAGATGAAGGCAGTATGGTTCCATTAGATAGCAATCTGATCTGGGGCTGAAGCTGCTCGAATGCGACACGCTGTTCGAACTTTGATTTCAGTTTGTAACCGTCCTCGCTTTGAATTCCCTCAAAAACCTCAAGATTTGCCGTGCCCTTTAGATTTTCTGAGGGATATACCTTCAAGGTATTGCCATCAACGGCATATTTAGGGTTTGAAGACCCTTCCAAAACTACGAGCCCTTTAAAGTTCTGTCCTTTTTTGATAGGATCGGAGAAGTTGATCAATACTACTTGATCGTTCGCCGTTTCCACCGACGCATCTAAGACCGTAAAATTGTTCTTTCCTGCAATTTTGATAGTGTTTCTACCGGTATTATCAATGTCGAATCGGGTACCGTCCCAGGTAAGTTCAAGTTCTGAATCTTCTTCAAAACGTTGTATACTATCGATCTTGAACTGAAATTGTGTGCCCTCGGTTACGGCACTGTCGAATTTAAGGTTGATGGTCGTACCTTTATGCTGTGCAACTACCAGTTGTTTTGCGATTTCCAACGAAAGCACATCCGAGGTACGGATCTGTCCATTTATAAATTGCCTTTCCTTCGAATACGATTGAAGGGCATCTGTATAAACACTGAACTGTTGTTTTAGGGTCTTCACCCCGAAAGTAAGGGTTTTCAGCTCAGTGGGCACATTATTTACAATATCTTTTAAGGATAGGACAAACTGGTATTCCGTATCCTGTTTGAAACCGCCTTCAGGTACGAACGCAATAGTTCTATTATCCAGGGCTACCACCTTTCCCTTGATATTCGGTGATACTTTCAATAGACCACCATCTAGTTGGTCACCGTTGTTCCATAGTTCGATGGGTTGATTGAATATGACACGAACATCTGATTTCACGGAAATCATACCATGGGAAACTTCAGCGATGTATTCTTGATAGTTGTTGAGGTTGTCAAATTGCTCAGACAGGGTTTCTTGCCTTGAAGTGCAGCTGACCAAAAAAAGTAGGAGCATGCCAAGGCGAAAAATAGGTTGGATCTTCATGGAGTTGCATTTTGGTTTAAAGGTAGTGGGGTTCAAAACCAAAAACGTCACGGTTTACCGTGAATCATGTTGCCCCAAATTATACCCTATGCTGTTAAAACGTAATGGGTCTTTGTTTATTACTTTGTATCCAAGTTTTCAAGTTGGGTTACCTGTGTACGTTTTGGCCTACATTGATTTTTGATATTAAAGCCGTTCATCGAAAAAATGTCTTTTTTAAAGTATCAGTCCTGCATTTTACGTATCATTACAATCGCTAATTTCCCCAATTGGCACCAGAACACAAGAACACCCCATTCTTCAGCCTACTTTTTAGAACACCTACTTACAAATAGAACATTGTATGAAAATGAGAATGCACTTTGTTGTATTCGTTCTATTCGTTTGTACTTTGGCCTCTTGTAGTAAAGAGTCTACAGAAACCACGAATATGATCGAGGCGGAGAATGTCATAGCTATCGAGCAAGAACTGCTCGGGGTAGTAAATGACCATCGTATTACTTTAGGTCAAACGGCATTGGAATTTAGTGAAGTGGCTTACGAATATGCCAATCAGCATAACGATTACCAAATTGCAAAAGGTTCAATTAGCCACGACAATTTTAGTTCAAGGGCCTCTAAAATATCTACAATTGTGAATGCTGAGTTCATTGCCGAAAATGTTGCCAAAGACTACCTCAGCGCAACGGAGGCGTTTCAAGGTTGGTTGAACAGTTCAAACCATCGCAAAACCATGGAGGGCGAATTCACACATACTGCGGTGAGCGTTAAAAAGAATAATGAAGGGGCATTTTATTTTACACAGATATTCTTCCGATAGGCCAGTACCCAAAGCCGATTTGTTTTCTTAAATTTGATGAAATCAGTTGATGGTTTTTCGCTTATGGTTTTTGCCATAATCTTCGAAAGACCATTAACTTTCAACCAGTTAAGATGTCAATAGCACCTCCCTTCAACCTAGCCAAATGGATCGAAGAAAACCGCGATACTTTAAAACCGCCTGTAGGCAATAAAAACCTCTATAAAGATGCCGGCGACTACATCGTTATGGTCGTAGCCGGCCCCAATGCCCGAAAAGATTACCATTACAATGAAACCGAGGAGCTTTTTTACCAGTTAGAAGGTAGCATAGAAGTACATATTCAAGAAGGTGGGCAAAAGAAAACATTCAAACTAGGCCCAGGCGACCTGTACCTGCACCCTGCGAAAGTGCCACATTCACCCGTTCGACATGCGGGAAGTATAGGTCTTGTCATTGAACGCAAACGTGCCGATATGAATGTTGATGACGGTCTACTTTGGTATTGCGACAACTGTAACCACAAACTTTATGAGGCCTATTTTACCCTCAACGATATCGAAAAGGATTTCTTGGGTCATTTTAAACATTTTTACGGTTCTAAAGAACTGCGAACCTGTGACCATTGTGGTACCGTGATGCCCGCAGATAAGCGGTTCATAGCTGAAAATTAAACTTATGGAAATAACCTTGAATATTTTGATCGGCCTAGTTGCTCTTCTCCACCTTTACTTTCTTTACTTCGAAATGTTCGCGTGGACGACGATGGGCAGAAAGGTGTTTCGGAATTTCCCTCATGAACTTTTCGAGCCTACAAAACCAATGGCCGCCAACCAAGGTTTATACAATGGCTTTTTAGCTGCCGGATTACTATGGACATATTTCATAGCGGACCCTAATTGGAGTGACTATATCGCGCTTTACTTTTTGGGCTGTGTTGTGGTAGCTGGCACGTATGGAGCTTTGACCGTATCGAAGAAAATATTCTTTATTCAGGCCATGCCGGCGCTATTGGCCATTATTCTTGTTTTGATCAAATGAGTCAGAAACCTATTTCCCTCTTGATCCTTGCATTCTCATTAGTACTGACCACTGCTATAACCGCACAAGAAATGACCCCTGAACAAGTCGTACAAAAACAGCTGGAAGCCTATAATGAAAGGGATATTGATGGGTTCATGTCTACCATTGCAGAAAACGTGACCTTCCATAATTTTTCAGATGGAAGGTTGACAATAAAAGGTTTTACCGCTTGCAGGGAATTCTACGCAGCTCTGTTCGAAGCCTCGCCGAATCTTCATTCCACAATTTTGACACGGACTATTTTTGGGAACAAGGTCATCGACCATGAACGTATTATTGGTAGAAATGGAAATGATGACGTGCTCGAATTGGTACTGGTTTATGAAGTCATTAATACGAAAATTACCAAGGTTACCGTCTTAAGAAAAGAAGAATAAAGCAGCAAAATTCGTAGCTTTGCCGAAAATCTAACAATACATCGCTAAAAAGTTATAAAATGTCAAAAATCGTATCGGAATTCGGTATCGACTCGGCCCTAAAGGCATTGGGACTAAAGGAAATCAATGAAGGCACCTCAACAGGTTCTCACAGTTTTTCATCGGGAGGAATCATTGAATCGTATTCCCCCGTAGACGGTACCTTGATAGGAAAGGTCAAAACCACCTCTCAAGAAGATTATGAAAAAGTAATGACGACCGCTACCCTGGCATTCAAAACTTGGAGGCAGAAACCTGCCCCGTTACGAGGTGAGATTGTACGTCAATTTGGCGAAAAGCTAAGGGAGAAAAAGGCGGCCCTGGGAAAATTGGTTTCCTATGAAATGGGAAAAAGCTATCAAGAAGGTCTTGGCGAGGTGCAAGAAATGATTGATATATGTGATTTTGCTGTCGGACTTTCACGTCAGTTACATGGCTTGACCATGCACTCTGAAAGGCCTGGGCATAGAATGTATGAGCAATACCATCCTTTAGGTATCGTTGGCATTATTTCGGCTTTCAACTTTCCTGTAGCCGTTTGGGCGTGGAATACCGCCCTCGCATGGATTTGCGGTGATGTCTGTGTTTGGAAACCTTCTGAAAAAACACCTTTATGCGGGGTTGCCTGTCAAAATATCGCAGCTGAAGTATTTAAGGCCAATGGCCTCCCTGAAGGTATTTCATGCCTGATCAATGGCGATTATAAGGTGGGGGAAATGATGACCCAGGATAGTCGTATTCCGTTGATCTCAGCTACTGGTTCGATAAGAATGGGAAAAATAGTTGCGCAAGCAGTTGCGGCCCGGTTGGGGAAATCACTTTTGGAGCTCGGTGGAAACAACGCCATTATAGTAACCCCTGATGCCGACATCAAAATGACCGTAATCGGAGCCGTATTCGGTGCGGTCGGCACTGCAGGTCAACGCTGTACTTCGACCCGAAGACTTATTATTCATGAGTCGATCTATGATAAAGTAACAAATGCCGTAGTAGATGCTTACAAGCAATTACGGATCGGCAATCCGTTGGACGAGAAAAATCATGTAGGCCCTCTTATAGATTCAGATGCTGTTGAAATGTATAAAAAAGCCCTAGAAAAAGTGGTTTCAGAGGGCGGACGGCTCATTGTAGAAGGTGGTGTTTTGGATGGCCAAGGATACGAAAGTGGTTGTTATGTAAAACCAGCTATTGCCGAAGCCCAAGCTCATTTCGAAATTGTACAACACGAAACTTTTGCCCCTGTACTCTATCTTTTAAAATATTCCGGCGATGTTACTAGTGCCATTGAAATTCAAAACGGGGTGGTGCAAGGCCTATCATCGGCCATCATGACCAACAACCTGCGCGAAGCGGAGCAGTTCTTAAGTCAATCAGGTAGTGATTGTGGTATTGCCAATGTGAATATAGGTACCTCAGGGGCCGAGATCGGTGGGGCCTTCGGCGGTGAAAAGGAAACCGGAGGTGGCCGCGAATCAGGATCCGATGCGTGGAAGGTGTACATGCGCAGGCAAACGAATACCATAAACTACACAACGCAACTGCCATTAGCACAGGGGATCAAATTTGATCTATAGCAAACCGAAACTTAAGATACCCCCGTTTTGCGCCGCCAATGTAAGTGGGCAACGTACATAAAACTTACGAAAGAACTATACAGGTTTCATCAAATTACAATGAACTTCTAGAATGTTTAAGGCAAAATATTCATGATGTTCTGAGTACCTAAAGCAAAAAAACCCGCTACTATTCAAAATCCACAAGTTCCCCCGATCTGTGGTTCTGTATTAATAGCGGGATTACCAAACTAACTCAAACACTAAGTTTATTTTTAGGGTTACTATGCGCTATCCCTGCAATCTCCTATTTCTGTTACTACGCTGTAACGTTTCGGTATCAGGAACCTTCCAACTACCGCGAAGTAATGCTTGCGTTCCTAAAACAACCACCATACAGGCGAACGTTGCTATTTTAATTATTTCAGTTTTCATATCAAAAGGTTCCTTGGTCGAATTCTTTTTTAAATATAATATCTACCAACGCGCCAATCGATTACTTGTGTGTACTTGGCACTTATTTCTGTATAATCGGTTAAATTAAACGCCCATTTACTGTATAAGCGCAGTAGAAGTTTCATGTTACCCGCCCTCTTATTTATGGTATGGGGCCTTAATCACCTAGCTAAGGTGCTTACCACAAATAGTATCATCATCTCTCATTCTTGTTGAGGCTTCTTAGTGCCAAATCTTGATTTTTTTGTCCAGAAGGGGTTGTAAAGTCGTCGACAAAAAGCAGCAAATATTCCATATTCAACTGGTTTACAGTAAATCATGTTAACAATTTAACATTTATGGTTTTTTTTTAATACATTGTGTGCCAAACACTAAATGATAATTAACAATGACAAAAACAACAACGAACCTGCTGCTGATGCTCATTACCATTCTAGCAGGGACTTATTTTTTCATTACATGCTGTAGTTCATGCGGCTTGATGGCGAAAGAAGAGGAACCTGTAAAAGAAGCGGTTACTGCACCAGTAGCACCCGAAGCAACTTCGTACCCATTTGCATTTGCAGATGGCGCCTATGAAGTCAACGAAAATGACAATTATAATTTTAATGTGTCGTCTTCATCAATTTTACTGCCTCTTTCAGGGAAAGTTACCGCTGGAATTGCTAGTTTGAAAACCTATTTGGCTGAAAATGTCGGAAAGGTCATCAATGTAACAGGTTATTACAAAGCCGACGAGAACAACGATTCCGCCTTTCCTAATTTAGGCCTGGCCCGTGCAAATGCTGTAAAGAACCACTTGGTCGAGAACGGCCTTTCATCCACCCAGATCAATACTCTTTCCCAATTAATGGGCGAGATGATATCGAAAGACAATGTTTACCTCGGCCCTGTTGCCTACAGCCTCGCCGATAAGGCGGTTGACGCCGACGATGAGCTGCAAGCACTCTATGACCAAATAAACGCTGATCCTTTGGTGCTATATTTTGACACTGGTGAAGCGGCGATCAACCTTAGTGCAGAGCAGCGGCAAAAAGTAGCCGATATTTCAAGGTATTTGGATAAGGTAGAAGGAGCTACCGCCAAAGTGATCGGGCACACCGATAGCAAAGGAATTCGTGCTACCAACATGCAACTAGGTCAAGGCCGTGCCGATTTCGCAAAAGCGTACCTAATCAAAAACGGTATTGCGGAATCAAAGATTTTCGCAAGTTCGGAAGGACCAGACAACCCTGTAGAAACTAATGACACAGAGGCAGGACGGGCCAAAAACAGAAGAACCGTCGTAACTTTAAATAAATAATCAACTCTAAAATATAAAGAACATGAATTTTGAAAATTTAAATATCTGGTGTTGGATCATTCCCTCACTTGTTGGTATCATCTCTGGAATATTAGGATATTTGATCGGTAAAGGGTCGGGCACTGCCATTGATCATTCTGCAGAACTTAATGTATGGAAGGAAAAGAACACAAAATTACAGGCCGATCTTGATGCTTGCAATGGCAAGTTGACAGCGGCGTCTACAGCAGCAGCGGCGGCCACCATTGCCGCTATCGCTCCGGCAGTTGAAAAAGACCTTCCTTTTGACGCGGATGCCGCCATGGCCGCCATGGGCAAGACCGTAAAACAGGACGACCTTAAAGTTGTTGAGGGTATCGGCCCAAAAATAGAGGGTATGTTTCATGAAGCAGGTATCAAAACATGGAAAGAACTATCAAGAACAGCTGTTGCAAGATGCCAAGAAATACTTGATGGCGGCGGAGATCGTTATAAGGTGCACGATCCTGCTTCATGGCCTATGCAGGCAAAAATGGCCTATGAGGGTAAATGGGCCGAACTTGCGAAATGGCAAGACGAGCACGATCACGGTAAGCTTTAAGAGGTTACTTGATTTGATTACTAAAAAATCCGGTTCAGCTCTGAACCGGATTTTTTATAATTTTAAAACCTACCTTGTTAAAGTTCTATTTTTATAACATTCCATTGGCCTCGACCCATTTGAAGTGGTATTGATCTTGAGGAAATTTCATCCTTTCTGCTATACGCTCAAGTCTTTCTGGTAGTTTCATAAGGTATTCCCTGGCTTTCTCCGCTTCATCCGATAAGCCTCGAACAGCATCGATTTCCCAATAGACATTCAACTTTTTTAGAATATCTATATAATCTTGGGCCGTATATACCCCTAAACGCTGGGCGCAATTAGAAAAGTTTTCAAAGGCTGTACCAATGCTACCTCCAGATTCACGAAGAAAATGTGCAGGCATTACAATTTTCTTTTTCATCATATCGGTGAACGCCAACATCATACCAGATGGATCTTCGCCAAAAATGGTCTTGACAAATTCACGGTACGCCAAATGATGCCGCATTTCATCCCCGGCAATAATGGTACACATCTTTCCTAATAGTGCGTTTCCTTTCTTTTTTGCCATCTGACCTACCCGTTTATGGGAAATATTAGTGGCCAGTTCTTGAAAAGAGGTATAGATAAAATTCTTGTAGGGATCTCGATCGGTACCGATATCGAACCCGTCAGAGATCAAGTGTTGGGTGGTTATCTCTACTTCTCGCATATTTACCCTGCCGGATAGGTATAAATATTTGTTCAAGACATCTCCGTGGCGGTTTTCTTCCCCGGTCCAAGCGCGAACCCATTTTGACCAGCCATTTGCTTTGCCATCGTGCTGGTTGATTCCCTCAACATCCATCAGCCAAGATTCATAGGTAGGCAAGGCCTCTTCCGTAATGGTATCGGCTACCATGGTGACCCAAAAATCATAGCCCAACTCTTTTGATTCACCCCGGAGTTCTTCTACCGCGCTTAAAAAGTTATCACTTTGCGATTCGGGCAGAAAGTCTGTAGGTTGCCATATTTCTTCAATGGGAATCAGGAATTTCTCCATATACCCTTCAACTTTATGTTCTATGGCCTGCATAACCTCAAGCCTAATGTTCTTCTGAACCATTTTGAATTTTTTGCAAAGTTCGTTAATATTCTAGTGTTTTTGGCCTAAAAAGGGCTCAAATTTCAATGGCGACCGCTTTCTGTAGGATAAAGTTTATGTACAGGGTCACTCTGCCAAAATTCTTTGGTGTCGATATCCATAATGGTTAAGGCCCCTTTGAAAGCGGCACCTGTATCTAAATTCCATACGTTTGCCGCATTTTCGGGTACTACCAAACCTGTTTTTGAAAGCGGGGTGTGCCCTATGAATATTTCATTATAATGCTTTAATCGACTTGGATACCTAGCATCTGATTTTGACATTGTTGGATTTAAGGATATGGCCAGCTCCCACAATGTTCTATCCCAATAAAAAGTTTTTGAGAAATATTCATGATCAACGCCCTTCAAGTTGGTAAAACCCGCATGTAAGAATAAACGCCCCTTTGCATCTAAAACAAAGTTTTTTAGATTTTGATAGAAAAGAATGTGCGTGTCTATGGTAACGTCACTTGCCTTCTTATACGAGTTCAATGTAGCTTCTCCGCCATGTTGAAACCAAACTGGGTTGTCTGCATTTGTCTGTAGCCAATCTAGGCACAGTTCGTCATGGTTGCCACGAATGAAGATACAGTTATTGGTTCGGTTCAATTGAATTAAGAAGTCGACCGTTTCTACGGCCTGGCTCCATCCATCAACATAATCCCCCAAAAATATAAGTTGGTCTTCGGTGGTCACTTTTGCACGATCCAGTATTTGATGCAAAGCATTTAAACCAGAATGGATATCGCCAATAACAAGGGTTCTTTTAGAGCTCATTCTGCAAAAATCGCAATTAAGGCGATGATGGCAATGATAAAACATACCAAAAAGAAAATTTTCCAAAAAGAATAAGGTCTTGTACCGCTCAAGACCCCAGTTTGCCCATTGATGTAGAAATGGTATTCCTTACTGTTAAATCGATATGCACTTATATATACGGGAAGCAAAACATGCTTAAACGTCTCATTTGACAATTTTATATCGGCATGATGTATGCGTTGCGTGTCTCCCCCTATGTCGCGGCAGATCCAAGTATCCGCAATTTGTTTGGCTTGTTGAAAAGATCGGTGGTGGCCTTCCTTTAGCGATAGCGTATATTTCTCGGTCACAAAACCAGAGAGGTACCTTGAATTGAAGGCTACTAGCTCCTTCATGTTCCAGAAGGCGATTTTCTGAGGTATGGCTATCCTCTTTTTTTGAGAGGCATTGATCAAAATATCATCAACAAAACCATGTACAGATCCAGAAGTACGTGACCAACGCGTTTTTCGCACTTGTTGCGTTTGCACTCCGTTCTTTGTTCGAATACGTTTCGTTTCATAATAATAATCACCACGCTCGCCTTGGTAGGCAGCAAACAAATTCGCATCGAAGGTCCAATACGGAACATACAGCCCGTGCAACCCCTCGGGATCCAGTGCGGCCCGTTTCAGGTTGTTCGGTGCGAACCAGATTGCGTTCACCCAGTTTTTAAAAATCTCATTCGCTTTCTTCGTATCAAATTGAAACGGCACCAATGCTCCGGGTAGTATCCAACCTTCTTTTTCGATATCTTCACGGATCAGAGGTTCACTGCAATAAACGCATTTTAGTGACTTGAAGTTCTCTTCGACATGTTGATTGGCCCCACAGTTCTTGCAGTGCAAAAGATCGATCGTTTCTGTATAGGCATTTTCGCCTACGATCTTTAAATAGTGCGCTAGTTCAAGCTCTTCGAAACTACGCTTCGATTGCTCGATAAACTCTTCATACCCACAGTACTCACATTTCATCTGATGTGAACCAGGCTTGAACTTGAGCTCTGCACCACAATTGGCACATGCCTTTTTATGCTCTGAATTCAGGGTTTCTTGCATGGATCTTTTCTACCTCGCAATTATTTTATGCCGTTGGCAAGGGCGGTGGCGTACTTCCTCCTAAAAATGATTTCAGTTCGTCAACATCTTTCAATGCGGCCCAATTATCCATACCTTGCTTCCAAACCAGCGAATCTCTATTGATGGTTCTACTAGCGAAAAGTTCCTTCAACCTATCAATGGAAACAGGACCCATCTGTTGCCCGTTCACCGCATAGTGATATAATGATTGCGACGGCATTGGCGGCGGAGTCGGTTGTTGGGTGTTCGCACCAAAAGCCTGTTGAGGTGCCTGAGGGCTCATCATATTGCCCATCTGTTGCGCCAGTACGAAGCCCATGCCCATGCCCATGCCGGCTCCTGCGGTTCCACCTTCGTTTTTGGCCGCCGCTTCCATTGCTTTGGCGGCTTTGAATTGGGCTAGTTTCGTCATATCCAACTTATCTAACCGACTGTATTCGAAGATTTCTTTTTTCAGTTCCTCGGGCATGGATACATTCTCGATGTAGAAGCGTTCCAATGCTATCCCTATACGATCGAACTCGGGCTGCATTACCTCTTGGCAGGTTTCGGACAATTCAGAAGTGTTAGCGGCATACAGCTCAATGGGTAGATTGGACTCGCCTACCGTATCAGTAAATCGGGTAACAATTAGGCTTTTTAAATGTTCGTTCACCTCAAAATTGGTAAAGTTGCCGTCGGTGCCAACTACGTCGACCACAAACTTACCCGGGTCACTTATTCTGAAGGTGTAAGTTCCAAATGCCCTGATCTCGACCAGCCCGAAACGTTCGTCACTTAACACGAACGGGTTCTTGGTACCCCATTTTTCATTTGTAAAAAGTCGGGTATTGACAAAATAAACCTCCGCCTTGAACGGACTATCGAAACCATATTTCCATCCTTTCAGCGTGGTCAAAATAGGAAGGTTCTTTGTATTCAAGGTATAGGTGCCCGGCTTGAAAACATCGGCGAGCTGACCCTCATTTATAAAGACCGCCACCTGCCCTTCGCGAACAATGAGTTGGGCATTGTTCTTGATTTCATTTTGATAGCGCTCGAAACGATGAACAATGGTCTCGTTAGAGTCATCGAGCCACTCGATGATATCTATAAATTCTTGGCTAAGTTTCTTTTTTATTTCGTCAAATAGGCCCATTTACTTCATGTTTTTAAATTGTTGAAAAGGTAAGGATTTCTTTATAGTATGCAAAAAGTATCCCCTAATTTGGTTAACTGTAACTATAGGTGCCTCCTTACCAAGCCACAAAACCTATTAAAATTCTAGATGAACCCCATTTTTGTCATTATCTTGCTGCCTCTCAATGAAAGCACCTGATGAAGCATATATATTGTATTGGTGAACTTCTGATCGATTTTGTAGCCGAAAAGCAAGGAAGCGATCTTTCTAAGGCCAGCGAATTTGTTAAGAAACCCGGCGGCGCTCCTGCCAATGTTGCATGTGCTATTGCCAAACTGGGCGGTATCAGCAAATTCATAGGTTGTGTGGGCAAAGATCCTTTTGGCAATTTTTTATTGAACATTTTGGTTGAGAACGGTGTGGATATTTCCTTGGCGCAACGGTCAAAAACCTTCACCACATTGGCATTCGTTTCACTCGCTGAAGATGGTGAGCGTGATTTTGTGTTCAGTAGGGGGGCTGATAAAAATTTGATGTACGATCCCGATGTCAAAAAAGATTTCAAAGGCAATATGCTTCATTTGGGAGCAGCTACCGCGCTTCTTGGTGGGGACTTGGAAAAGGCGTACGGCCGTTACTTTTTTGATGCGCTTACCCTGGGAACCTTTATAAGTTTCGACCCGAATTTCAGGGGAGACCTTTGGCGTGATGAAGAGCATATCTTTGTCAAAAAATGTATGCCCTTTGTTGAAAAATCAGATCTGTGCAAGTTCAGTTTGGAGGAAGCACAGCTTCTTTCAGGAAAAAAAGACCTTGATGAAGCCTGCAACGTGCTGCACGAAGTAGGGGCCAAAGTAATCACCATAACCCTAGGCAGTAAGGGCACCTTGGTCAGTACCAGTACCTACAAGGAAACGGTATCAAGTATTACGGTTAAACCCGTTGATACCACAGGTGCCGGAGACGCTTTTATAGGGTGTTTACTTCAGCAGATCTCCACTTTGAAAGACCCCCAAGATATCTTGTCGAATTTTGAACTGTTACTGAAAATGGTCAGGCGCGCTAACAAAGCCGGGGCAATTACAACTACCAACTACGGGGCGATACCCTCATTACCGACAAGGGATCTGGTTTTCGATGCTTCCGAGCCGCTCTTATAATCAACTGTACTTTACTTTTCGAAGAATTCGAAGCGATTCTTTCAGGGTTCGGTAGATTTTTTGATCATGCTCCTTTAACAAAACCCTGGCACTTTCCATACAATCCTTTGCTTCCTCGAATCCATTGAGGTAACAGATCAAATAGGTGTCTGGAAGATGCTCTAAATCAGATTTCTCCGTGGGTTTCAACGGTATTTTCTTTTCTAGTTTTTGCAGCAGACTATTGTTCGCATTTAAAATATGGTGTAATGTTTTCCTATCGTATTGCGGCGGTTCGAAAACAAGGTCGCTCTGTATTTGATATGTGCCATTGTCAGAGAACGTGATGATCACTTTTTCTAGCGGATAGTATTTTTGCTTTGCCCCCAGCCCAAGTTGCACATACTCCATAGTGGTAAACGAGTTTTCATTATAAGAAATGGTAATCTCATCCAAGGCCGAATAAAATAGCTTTACCTGTTCGCTGATGAGTTCAATATCTACACGAGAGTAGTAGGTTTCGCCCTTTACCCTTTTCACATGACCGGCCCAACAGACGACGAACTGTTCTTTAAAAACCTTATAGCTGCTTTCAAGATCCTTGTGCCGATGGTTGATGAAATCGATTACGCCGTCCAACGTCAGTTGGATATTGTTTCGTGCGTGCGATTCGATGGTTGCCACGGCTTCTGAGTTGATGTCCCTCAATTCGATATTATAAGCTTTGGGCATACTGATGCTGCCCTCCCTGAAAAAAACCATGCCGCCATAATACTTCCAGATGTTTTTTCGAAGGGTACAGACCTTACCGTTTGATTTTATAGTGACCAAACCGACCACCTTACCCTCCAATAAATGGGGAAAAGGTATGTTCTCATAGGAAATTAATGGAGGGTTGTCCAAATAGGCATTGACCAGGTTTTGTATTTTACTGTCATCGAAGAAATCAACCCCTACAATCTTATTATCTTCGTCTTCAACACCGACCACTATGAAGGAGTTGTTCTTAGGGTTGCTGTTCGCCAGCGCACATACATGCTTTAGAAATTTCGCCTTTCCCTCTTTTTGTCCGATTTCGATAAATCGCTTTTTATCATAAAAACTATTCTCATCATTGTGGGCGAGCAGGTTTTTGATTAACAGGCGTTTATTGATCATAAGATCTTATTGACTATGGTAGAAGATGCCTGGGCCGTGCACATCACCATCAAATCGGCAATGTTCACGTGGGCTGGCCTAGTTACCACAAAATGTACTATATCGGCCACATCTTCGGGGGTTAATGGTTGAAAGCCCTTATAAACATTTTCCGCCTTTTGGCTATCACCCTTAAACCTTACTTCGCTGAACTCGGTTTCTACCAGTCCCGGGTTGATGGCCCCGACCCGAATACCAAAGGCATTCAAGTCTATTCGCATACCCTGATTGATGGCGTCTACGGCATGCTTACTGGCGCAGTATACATTGCCTTTGGGGTAGACTTCTTTACCGGCCGTAGAGCCTATGTTAATTATGTGCCCTGATTTTTTGGCGACCATGTTCGGAATAACCGCCTTTGAAACATAAAGCAGTCCTTTGACATTGATATCGAGCATGGCGTCCCAATCTTCAAGACTTCCTTCGTTAATAAGATCGAGCCCGTGCGCATTACCCGCATTGTTTATGAGAATGTCGATATTCGAAAATTCCGGCGGCAAAGAATGAATACGTTCCATAACCACTTCCTTATCCCTAACATCGAAGTTCAAGGTATATACCTTGGTCTTTTTCCCTAAAATGCGCTGCAGGCCATCAAGCCTATCTTGACGTCTACCACAAAGGATAAGGTGTATTCCGTTTTCGGCAAAAACTTCCGCGATCGCTTTGCCTATGCCGCTTGTTGCCCCTGTTATCAATGCTATTTTGCTCATAATTAGTTTGTTTCGATTTTATGGAACCTCATGCCCCTGGCTTGCTTTTAATAAAATGAACCAATCTTCGAGCTCCAAATTAATTTTTAGCGCATCGACCGAGGCCTTCAACCGCTCTTTTTTCGTTGTTCCGATGACAGGGTATATTCTTGAAGGATGCATTAAGACCCAAGCCAATAGTAGCTGATCTGCGCTTGCTTCGTACTTTTCTAGTAACGGTTCTAGCACTTTTCTGATGCGTACGGCCTGGGCATCATCCTTTTTAAAAAAAGCCCCTAGAGGACTCCAGGACATTGCCATTCTGTTCTTCGCCATGCAATCATCCAAAGTGCCATTGTACATCGCATCGTGCGCCGTCAACGAAAACTCGATCTGATTGCTTACCACTGGAATCACCGTTTCGAGCAGGGCAATTTGAGAAGGCGAAAAATTAGAAACTCCGAACACTCTAATCTTGCCTTCTTGTTGAAGTTGTATAACGGCTTCCGCAACAATTTCGGGCTGCAATAACGGACTCGGCCTGTGCAGTAAAAGCATGTCGAGAAAATCCGTTTTCAAATTCCGCAACGATTGTTCTACCGACTTGATTATATAGTACTTCGAATAATCATAATGTTGCAGTTGATTGTTCCTGGCATCACAAACCAGTTGGATCCCACATTTGCTGATGAGTTGCAACGAGTTCCTTGAAATACCGCTCTTCTTGAAGGCTTTCCCAAAGTCGGCCTCGTTCGTGTAGCCGCCATAAATATCGGCATGGTCAAAGGTGGTAACGCCCAGTTCAAGAACATACGCCATCAAACCGAGGGTTTCTTTTTCCGAAAATTTCATCCCCCAGTTACCCCAGGTCATGGTGCCGGCAA
The DNA here is from genome assembly GCA_050330515.1 of Flavobacteriaceae bacterium. Classification (GTDB taxonomy): domain Bacteria; phylum Bacteroidota; class Bacteroidia; order Flavobacteriales; family Flavobacteriaceae; genus Maribacter_C. The sequence continues at coordinate 15,817 of JBHJNU010000069.1, forward strand.
TAACCTTAGAAAATGTCGCGATCTGATCCATAAGTCTTCGAAATTATAAAATAATCCCCAAAGGGATCATCAAGAAATTTGGCAATTGCTTTTTATGCTTCTTTTTGACTATATTTCGCAAGTCGGAACCTAACTTCGTAGGTTTCGTTAAGATGTTAAAAAACAAATTGTTCGGTGCTTATGATTTTTTATACAGGGTTCATGGGTAATACCTTAAAAACTTCATAATAATAAGGCATCAAACCATTTTT
>JBHJNU010000070.1:0-40494 GCA_050330515.1 Flavobacteriaceae bacterium
GTTTCATTAAAATAAGTTAAACAGTAGTTTTTGTTTCTTTAAATGACATACTAATCCCCTTGAAAACTTGTTAATAACTCACTTGTACCCTAAATTTGCAAAGCTAAATCAATATCTAATGAGCGGATTGGTAAAATCTTCAATAGCCCGAAAAGTCGTAATGGCCTTGTCGGGTCTTTTTTTGGTCTTTTTTCTTGGGCAACATTTTGTAATCAATATAACTTCTGTAATCGCCCCTGACACGTTTAATTCATGGTCTCATTTTATGGGATATAATCCCTTGGTGCAGTATGTACTTCAGCCCATTTTGATTGCGGGCGTTGTGGTTCATTTTGTAATGGGAATAGCCCTTGAGATACAGAATAGAAATGCCCGGGGAGTACGCTATGTGAAGTACCAAGGAAGTGCGAACGCCTCGTGGATCTCAAGAAACATGATAATCACCGGCTTGGTGGTTCTAGCCTTTCTAGGTCTCCACATGTACGATTTCTGGGTGCATGAAATGGCCTATAAATATTTTGAAAGCAATCCGGAAGATCCCACGAGGTACTATGAGGAAACCGTTCATAAATTCCAACCTTTTTGGCGCACGGTTATCTATATTATTTCCTTTGTATTGCTGGCGCTTCACCTACTTCACGGTTTCGCCTCATCGTTTCAGACTATGGGCGTGAACAATAAGTACTCCCCAGGGATCAAAACATTTACCAAAGTATATGCGATAGCAATTCCGGCAGGATTCATTTTTATCGCCCTCTTCCATCATTTTAATCAGTTAACACATTAATTATGGGCATATTGGATTCCAAAATACCTTCTGGCCCTCTGGCCAATAAATGGAACAATCATAAAGACCACATTGAATTGGTGAACCCCGCCAACAAGCGAAACATAGATATTATTATCGTGGGTACAGGCCTTGCAGGTGGTTCTGCCGCTGCCAGCTTGGCCGAATTGGGTTACAACGTAAAGACGTTCTGCTATCAAGATTCGCCCCGTAGGGCACACTCGATCGCAGCCCAGGGCGGAATCAATGCGGCCAAGAACTACCAAGGTGACGGAGACAGTGTTTACCGGCTGTTTTACGACACCGTAAAAGGGGGTGACTATCGTTCACGAGAGGCCAATGTGTACCGGCTGGCCCAAGTATCTACCAATATTATTGACCAATGTGTGGCACAAGGCGTGCCCTTTGCCAGGGAATATGGCGGTTTGTTAGATAACCGTTCGTTTGGAGGGGTCCTTGTTTCAAGAACATTTTATGCCAAAGGGCAAACTGGGCAGCAATTACTTCTAGGAGCCTATGCCGCCATGAACCGCCAGATCCATAGGGGAAAGATAAAGTCATATACCCGTCATGAGATGTTGGATCTAGTATTAATTGATGGCAAGGCAAGGGGCATCATTGCCCGTGACTTGGTTACCGGAGAAATTGAACGCCACTCGGCACATGCCGTTGTTTTGGCAACAGGGGGTTATGGCAACCTGTTCTTCTTATCAACCTATGCCATGGGGGCCAATGTAATGGCTGCATGGAGGGCGCACCGCAGGGGGGCTTTCTTTGCCAACCCATGCTTTACACAGATTCACCCGACCTGTATTCCTGTTTCGGGAGACCATCAGTCAAAACTGACCTTGATGTCTGAATCGTTGCGTAACGACGGCCGCATCTGGGTCCCAAAAAGATTGGAAGATGCCCAAGCGATACGCGAAGGCAAATTAAAGCCCGGTCAATTAAAAGAAGAGGATCGAGACTACTACCTAGAAAGAAGGTATCCTGCCTTCGGAAATCTTGTGCCACGTGATGTTGCATCACGAGCGGCGAAAGAACGATGTGATGCCGGTTTCGGTGTGAATAAAACAGGGGAAGCGGTGTATTTAGATTTCGCATCTGCCATAATGCGCTATGGTAGGGAAAAAGCACTGACTTCTGGACTAACAGATCCCGACGAAAAAACGGTGCGGCAGCTGGGTACTGAAGTGGTAGCGGCAAAATATGGCAACCTGTTCCAGATGTACGAGAAAATAGTGGACCAAAACCCGTATGAAACACCCATGATGATTTATCCTGCGGTGCATTATACCATGGGAGGCCTGTGGGTCGATTATAATCTTCAAACCACGATCCCGGGATGCTATGCGGCAGGTGAAGCCAATTTTAGTGATCACGGCGCAAACCGTCTAGGGGCTTCTGCACTTATGCAAGGTCTAGCCGATGGTTATTTTGTACTGCCCTATACCATAGGCGATTACTTATCACATGATATACGAACCGGCAAAATTTCTACAGCGGCTCCAGAATTTGATGCCGCCGAAGCCGATACAAAGGCCCGGTTAGAAAAATTGATGTCCGGCAAAGGCATGCATTCTGTGGATTATTACCATAAGAAATTGGGCAAGATCATGTGGAACAAATGTGGTATGAGCCGAAACGCTAAAGGTTTGCAAGAGGCCATCGATGAGATTGCCGAACTGCGTGCAGATTTCTGGGAAAATGTTCGCGTACCGGGTACCGCCGACAGTAAAAATCAAGAATTGGAAAAAGCAGGCCGTGTGGCCGATTTTCTTGAATTGGGCGAACTATTCGCAAAAGATGCCCTAACCAGAAACGAATCTTGTGGGGGTCATTTCAGGGAGGAATATCAGACTGCAGAAGGTGAGGCTTTACGAGATGACCAAAACTTCAAGTTCGTATCCGCGTGGGAATATAAAGGAGAGCCAAAAGATGCTATTCTTCATAAAGAAGAATTGGTATATGAGAATATTGAATTGAAAACAAGAAGTTATAAATAGTTTATCGTTGATAGCCCTTAAGGCATAGTGAAGAACTGGAAGCCAGCGAAAATCGACCCGCAATTAAACAAAAAGCTATGAAACTGAACCTGAAGATATGGCGTCAGAAAGATGCCAAAGCAAAAGGCAAAATGGTTAATTATCCATTAAACGGTATTGAACCAGATATGTCTTTTCTTGAAATGTTAGATGTACTCAATGAAGAACTGATTGTAAAAGGTGAAGAACCTATCGAGTTCGATCATGACTGTAGGGAAGGTATCTGCGGTAGCTGCTCGTTAATGATCAACGGGCGCGCCCACGGACCTGACACCAGCATTACGGTCTGTCAACTGCATATGCGCAGTTTTAAAGATGGGGATGAAATTGTCATTGAACCCTGGCGCGCGAAGGCATTTCCTGTTATCAAAGACTTGATTGTTGACCGAAGTGCCTTTGATAGAATCCAACAAGCGGGAGGTTACATATCGGTAAATACCTCTGGTAATCCGGTAGATGCCAATGCCATACCCATTCAAAAAGAAATGGCAGATAAGGCCTTCAACGCTGCGACCTGTATTGGTTGCGGAGCCTGTGTTGCCGCATGCAAGAACGCCAGCGCCATGTTGTTTACATCTGCTAAGGTGTCACAATTCGCGCTTTTACCCCAAGGTCGTGTCGAAGCCACCGAACGTGTAGAAAACATGGTACGCCAAATGGACCTTGAAGGTTTCGGTAACTGCACCAACACCGGCGCATGCGAGGTAGAATGCCCAAAAGGCATTTCGCTGGAAAATATTGCCCGCATGAACCGAGAATATTTAAGTGCTTCGGTAAAAGGATAAGCGTTTTTAAATTTTACAAAGTATGTGAATCCCAAATTCAAATATATTGTGTTTGGGATTTTTAATTTTAAGTGACTAACCTCAATGCTTCCTTGCTGCTCAACGCTGAAAGGGGAGTCTTGCCAACAAAATTGATGACCCATTGAGGGTTTGTTCTGCTATACTGTCTTAAAATCCACCCAATTGCCTTATTGATGAAAAACTCGTTTGACCCCAATAGGCCGTTGATGGTAAAGGTCAAGATTTTTGTGTCAAGATTTTCTTTATACATCAACTGAAATAGCAGGGCAGATCTTTGAAGCCACCTATTTTTTGAGCTGATCCACTTTCGGACATAAGGGTCTATATTATCTGGGTAGGCCTTAAAATACGCGCCCATCAACTTGGTTGCGATAAAATCAACGGTGTCCCACCATGCCTTGTGAAGTACCATAAATTCAAAAAGTTCAATATCATCTTCTTCGCCCAGTTCGCTATAGCGATAGGCCAATTCTTGGCAGAAGTATTGATACTCTCTTTGAGGCCTTAACCAAAGTAGTTTGATGATCTCTATTGCTTCCTTTTTAGTGGGCAGGTGATCTTTATCTAAAAATGGTTTTTGAATTTTACGCCTTAGCTGGGTTCTAATGCCATAGAACTCGAATTTATTTTTCATATAGGCACTTTGCGCGAAAGCACTATTACGATCGCTATTTTTCGAAAATTCCGATTCCAATGTTTTGATGAATTGCTCCATGGACTAAAAATCAGCTTTTGATTTGCTTTTTAAAAGTAATTGATTTCTTTTGGTCATAACTATTTTTGTTTTTGCCCCCTATTTAACCTTTTCCTTTTCACCCAAAAATTACATCTCACACCCACTGTTCCGTCTTATTTCGGTTCGTAGCCCTGCTAGGTGACTCCTTCGTACCTTCAATTGAACAAAAAATAGTAATTTTAGCTGAAATGTAAAGAGGTTATATCAGTTCTTTAGACATATGGCCAAAAAATACCCGGAAGAACGCATCAAAGTGCCCCGTTTTAATGAAGCATCAGGATTTTACACTACCCCCGAGCGTTCAAAAATCATGGGCAAGATCCGTGGCAAGAACACGAAACCCGAACTTGCCTTTCGAAAAGCATTGTATGCACAAGGTTACCGATACCGGGTCGATTATAAAAAACTTATCGGTAAACCAGACATCGTTCTGAAAAAGTACAAAACGGTCATTTTCATCGATGGTGAATATTGGCATGCACATAATTGGGAAGAAAGAAAGCCAAAGATCAAAACCAATCGTGAATTCTGGATTGCCAAATTCGAACGTAACCAACAACGCGATAGCGAAGTTAATTCCGAACTAAGCCAACTGGGCTACAAGGTCTTCAGGTTTTGGGAAACGGAGGTCAAAAAAGAGTTAGATCGCTGTTTAAATGAGGTAATTCACTATCTACAAATGCAAAAGGCTTAACCCACTTGCTTTTTTACTATTTCGAATAATTCCTTGACATCGTCCAAACTTATTTCAAAATCGAGGTATTCTGGCGAACTATTTAAACTATGGCAGGTAAGTGTTCGTTCTTTCGCTTCATATTGCGTAATCTCTTTGCACATGATACCGTTTTTGTGCACGATGACCCAAAATGACTTACTATCAGTAATGTTCTTCGAAAATTCATTAATGGGCACTTGTTTTCCTAGTACGATCGCGTTCTGAGGTATTCCGTTACTAAGCCCATTGTTCATTGAATTATTAGAAATCTCAAAAGCTAGATAGTGCGTCACAGAAATCTGATCGATAACAAAACTGACCTTTGACAAAGTAGATAAAAACTCTTGCCTACCGCACTTTTCTATATACTCTGCTTGCTCGTTGATCATTACCAATGGAACAGAAAGCAAATATTTACCGGCATCCAATGCACTTACTGTAATACCCTTTTTGGAGTATGGTGAACTTTTACCGTAGATAGCGGCTGATTCATTGACCTCTTTAGCATATAATTGATCTATCCCTACTTCAAAATAGCTAGCAATTTTATTGAGATTTTTAATAGGAATATTAGCGTTTTTCTTCTCGTAAATTTGAATTGTACGTAAACTTACGCCTATAGCATCGGCCAAATCGCTTTGACTGATATTTTTTTTTCGCCTCAATTGCTTTAGTATGAGCATAAAATCGTAATATTGCGTAATTTTCTTACGTATTTTGTTTTATATGTAATTTAATTGCGTAACTTGTAATTCGGTTACAAGCAAATATAGAAAAACGAGTAACGATACGCAGTACATTAAATGAAAGCTTGTAGCCTTCGTCACTAAAATTCGCCTCGGAAATTATTAATTAACCATAAACAGTACCCTATTCATGTTCAAAAAGGAAGACTTTGGAAAACCTATTACCGAAAAACTTTCAATTATTATCAGAAGAAATTCAACTAAAGACGATTACGCGAATATCGCAGCGGCTACCAACATTAGCTTTTCAACCATTAGAGACGTTGTTTATCGCACGAACAGCTTGACCAGCGCCAACTCAATAGCAATTACCGAATTGATTCGAATTGCTTTCGAAAACTCCCTGGCCATACAATTACAGGCCGAAGGTGACAAAAAGTTCTTGAACAATTTTTTATGCACGTAGCGATATGTCAATGCAACGGTTAATTCACTATTTTCGAAGAAACAACGTATTTGAATGTCGATACACAGTGAACTACGTTCCAAACTACCCAAGGTAAAAACCACCATTTTCACTACCGTTGGTAATTTAGCAAGAAAGCATAATGCCATTGATCTTTCTCAGGGTTTCCCCAATTTTGAAGCCGACCAAAAACTAATGGATTTGGTAAGTAGGGCAATGAGGGAAGGGCATAATCAATATGCAGCGATGCAAGGTTATTTGGGGCTCAGGGAGATTATCTCCGAAAAAATACAAAAGTTGCATGGTAAAAACTATAGTGCTGATACCGAAATAACAGTTACGGTTGGCGCGACCCAAGCTATTTTTACAGCGATTACTGCTTTTGTACATCCCGGTGACGAGGTTATTGTATTGAAACCTTCCTATGATTGTTACGAACCGGCGATTGAAGTTAACGGCGGAATTGCCATTTGCCATCAACTAAGGGCAGGTGACTACAAGGTGAATTGGGAAGAATTCAAGTCAAAGATTAGTACCAAGACCCGAATGGTGATCATCAATACGCCACACAACCCAAGCGGCCGTATTTTTTCTAAGGATGACATGTTGCAATTACAGGAAATTCTTAGGCCTACCAATATCATTCTGGTCAGCGATGAAGTTTACGAACACATCATTTTCGATGGAGAAGAACATCAGAGTGTTTCGCGCTTTAACGATCTAGCCTCCCGCAGTTTTGTTTGTGCCTCTTTTGGTAAAACATTTCACGTTACCGGCTGGAAAATGGGTTATTGTGCCGCCCCTGCCGAACTGATGCATGAGTTTCGCAAAACCCATCAATTTGCGGTTTTCTGTGTTGATCACCCGGTACAACGCGCCTTGGCAACCTATCTCGAAGAGGAAGGGCATTATCTTGGCCTGAACAGTTTCTATCAAGAAAAGCGAGATTTTTTTCTAGACGGATTAAAGCATTCCAAGTTCAAGTTCACACCATCACAGGGTACCTATTTTCAGTTGGTCGACTATACCGCCATCACACAAGAAGCCGATGTTGACCTCGCACAAAGACTTATTATCGACTATAAATTGGCCTGCATACCTATTTCCTCATTTAACGTCGGAGACCGAGACGATAAGGTTCTACGGTTTTGCTTTGCAAAGAAAAAAGAAACCCTGAAACAGGCTCTAGAGATATTGCAAGCCCTTTAGTTCGCCAATTTTCAGAGCTAAGACTCTGGACTATTCCGAACCGTCACTATACCAAAGCGAGGCAAATTTATTTCAAGGCAGCATTTAAAAGGGTCATAAACTCCCCTATTTTATCCGGCTCTAACCATCTGGTAACAGCAACAAGGTCATTTTCCTTATCGATAACTATAAAATTACCTCCAAAACCAGCGGCGTAATACATCTTTTCTGAAAGCCCTGGCCAGTGTCTATCTCCTTTTTTGTTCAGCCACCACATATAGCCATAGTTTACATTGGGCTTACTTGGTTCTATGGCCTCGGCAATCGACTTTTCGCTGATGAGCTGTTCGTTCTTCCATTTGCCGTTGTTTAGGAATAGAAGTCCGAATCGGACCATGTCTTCGGTGTTTATGAATAGTCCGGCACCCGAATGGCCTCCGCCAGTGACAGCTTTCATCTGTAGCCCGTCAATTTCAGTCCACGCATGGTCATATCCGTACCAACGCCATGTGGTCGAGGCATCAATTTTATCCATCACATTTTCCTTTAAGACCATAGGTACCGGTTTTCGCCATACATGGGTCAACGAATAGGCCAATAGATTTACCCGAACATCATTATATTCCATAACGGTGCCGGGTTCGTTAAGTTTACGGTACTTCCAGTCGTCAAGGCCTCCTTCTTTGGGCGGGCGGTCTGCCCAATCCTTTGATCCCCAAAGTTCGCCAGACCAGTCTGAATTTTGTTGCAATAGGTGCTGCCAAGTAATCTTAGAATTATGTGCTCCATCGAACGTTCCATCCCAAATATAATCACCTACTTTATCTTGGGCATCCGCAATCAATCCCTTATCGATGGCCAATATTGCAACGGTAGACAGAAAGCTCTTTGTTACACTGAATGTCATATCTACCCGCTTGGTGTCGCCCCATGTTGCGATGATGTAGCCGTTTTTTAGTATCATTCCCGCCGGACCACCCCTTTTCTTTGTCCGTCCGAGAATTTGATGGAAAGGCTCTCGTTCAAAACCCTTTAGAATCGCAATTCTCAAATCACGAGACTCACTATACTCATTAGCTTCGGCAAAATTCACGGCCGTCTGAAGTTTTTCTGAATTGATCTTAAATTCTTTAGGGGCCTTTTGTTCCCATTTGGCATTCAATTCAGGAAAATAATACCCTTCCTGGGCAGTTATCACTACTGTAAAGACAAGCAAAACGGTAGTCAACGCGAATTTTTTCATTCTTTGTACGGATTTATGAAGATTGCTGAAAGTTACTTAAATCATAGTGCATTAACCAATCGGTCTGTTCGTCATTTCCTATGAAATATGGATGGGTACCAAATTTTGAAAACCCATGTCTTTCATAAAAACGGATAGCATTGGTATTCTTTTCCCAAACCCCTAACCAAATATAGGTTTTACAAGCCTTTGAAGCTATTTCAAGAGCTTCCTTAAGTAATTGTTCACCTATTTTTCTTCCTTGAAATTCCTTTTTAACGTAAATACGTTCTAGCTCTATCGCCTCATGTGCTCTGATATCCGTTTGGGCATCGTTTTGATTTAGTTTGATATAGCCTATAACTTGATCCCCTATTAAACCAAAATAAAAAGCGGCATCCGGGTTATCCAGTTCATCCTGTAACTTCTGCTTGTCAAAGGCAAAATCAATATAATTCTGAAAATCTTCTGGGTCATTATCCTTTTCAAAAGCATCAACAAAAGTCTCTCTTGAGACCTGAACCAGATCGTTCAAGTCAGTAGGTGTGCATTTTTGAAGTCGGAATAGCATATTCGTGGCGCAATATGCATTAAAAATAAGGTTTCTGGCACAGCTGCCAAAAAAATAGCACATAGATCAAAAAAAAGAGCAGCCTTCGGGAAAGCTGCTCTTTTTCTAAAAATCTTGTTATAAGATTCTATAACATAAATAGTTTTCGTGTCAACATTACAATGCCACTGAAAAAATCATTCCTATAGACTTGAATTTCTTCTCTCGTAGGTGCTTGGTTCATTTGGGCTTCCATAGCAGTTTCGTAGGTTTTTTTGGAGATTGGGTCCTCCCTTTAATACTAAATTACAATGCAAATATAGTAGGTAACGATATGACGGCGAAACTATTGTTGTGAAGTAAAGCGAAACTGTTGTGAAAAATATGAACGGCCAATTTTTTCGACGTACTGCACCTCAACCTAATTAAATTTCCATTTCCGGTATATCTCCGTCAATAAGCAGGGTGCCTTCTGTGGCTTTTTTTATCTCTTCAACGCTTACGCCCGGTGCTCGCTCTACTAATTTAAATCCTTCCGGAAGCACTTCGATCACTGCTAGGTTGGTGACTATCTTTTTCACACAACCAACCCCTGTAAGCGGTAAAGAGCACTTCTTCAGTAATTTTGACTCCCCCTCTCGATTGGTATGCATCATGGCTACAATAATATTTTCTGCTGACGCGACAAGATCCATTGCCCCGCCCATACCTTTGACCATTTTACCGGGAATTTTCCAGTTGGCAATATCCCCTGTCTCCGATACTTCCATGGCCCCTAATATGGTTAAATCTACGTGGCGCCCCCGTATCATTCCAAAACTGGTGGCTGAATCAAAAAAGGATGCCCCTGGCAGTGTCGTAATCGTTTGTTTTCCAGCATTGATGATATCTGCATCTTCATCTCCTGCAAAGGGAAATGGCCCCATACCCAGCACCCCGTTCTCACTTTGGAACTCTACGCTGATATGGTCTTGAACAAAATTGGCGACAAGTGTTGGAATACCTATTCCGAGGTTAACATAGTAGCCATCCTTCACCTCTTTTGCTATTCTTTTAGCGATGCCGTTCTTATCTAACATTAGCTTCTTTCCCTTACCGTTCGTTGTTCAATTCTTTTTTCATAATCCTTCCCTTGAAAAATACGTTTTACGAATATTCCCGGAACGTGTATTTCATTAGGGTCGAGTTCACCCGCAGGTAGAAGGTGTTCTACTTCGGCGACCGTAATCTTTGCCGCGCCACACATACAGGGGTTAAAATTCCGGGCCGTTCCCTTAAAAATAAGGTTGCCCGCTTCATCTCCCTTCCAAGCCTTTACGAAGGCAAAATCGGCTTTGTAGGCAGTTTCGAGCACATACATCTTTCCGTTGAATTCTCTGGTTTCCTTTCCTTCGGCCACCTCCGTTCCATAGCCGGCCGGCGTGTAAAAAGCAGGGAAACCTGATTGGGCGGCCCTACATTTTTCGGCCAATGTACCCTGTGGGGTCAGTTCAACTTCCAACTCACCACTGAGCATCTGACGTTCGAACTCTTCGTTCTCACCTACATAGGATGAAATCATTTTTCTTACCTGTTTCTTTTGAAGTAAAAGTCCTAACCCAAAATCATCGACTCCGGCGTTGTTAGAAATACAGGTGATATCCTTGATTCCCAAATTTACCAATTCGGCTATGGCGTTCTCAGGTATCCCGCATAGGCCGAAGCCCCCCAACATAAACGTCATGCCGTCTTGCACGCCATCAAGGGCCTCTCCAACATTGTTTACTACCTTTCTAATCATCGTTTTTGGTTTACTATCAATCTACTACATTAATGCCTCAATGTAAGGATTTAAATGAGAAATGCCTTGAACTTTTTTCAAAAAGCCAAGGCATAAAACTTTAGTAAACGGTATTCAGAATATGACTGCGCTAAAAATCAAGATCATCGAGATCGTCATCGGGATCCGCATTTTTCTTGGCCTCTGCCCTGATCATATCACAATCAACATTGATAGATAAGTCTTTGGGTCTCGGGAAATCTCCTTCTGAAATACCCAAATCTTTGTTCTCGTAATTTTTCTTCATGTATATGCCCCATATCGGCAGCGCCATAGAAGCCCCTTGACCATAGGTAGTGCTTTTAAAATGTATAGGCTTGTCATCACCCCCCACCCAAACGCCAGTGACCAGGTTCGGAACCATACCCATAAACCAGCCATCACTATTATTTTGCGTTGTACCCGTTTTACCGGCTATAGGGTTTTTGAACTCATACGGATAGCCTGTTATGATTTCTTTGTAAACCGTCGCATTTTTATTGCCCGAGCCCCTTAATCTTGACCCAGAGCCCCCTTGGGTAACCCCTGCCATTAAATTCAACATGGAATAGGACACATCTTTACTCAACACATCTTTTGTTTCAGGCACATATTCAAACAACACCGTACCGTTCTTATCTTCGATCCGTGTTACCATTACCGGTTTTACATATACCCCTTGGTTGACAAAAGCCCCATAGGCTCCTACCATTTCATAAACGTTGATGTCGGCAGTACCTAAAGCAATGGAGGGTACTTCTGGAATATCAGCTGTAAGCCCTAAATTCTTTACGATGGAGACCACCGATTTAGGGCCAACCCTATCAATAAGTTGTGCTGTAACCGTATTTACCGAATTCGCGAGGGCATCTTTCAAGGTATAATTTCTTCCGGAATACTTACCATCTGAATTTTTTGGGCACCATGGCTCTGGATTACCATGTTTATTTGCTTCGATACAATACTGGGTGTCAGGTAAGGTATCACAGGGCGACATTCTCAATTGGTCGATTGCGGCAGCGTAGACAAAAGGTTTAAAGGTAGAACCTGCCTGCCTTGCCCCCTGAATCACGTTGTCATATTGAAAATGCTTATAATTGATTCCCCCTACCCATGCCTTTACATGACCTGTTTGTGGCTCCATTGACATCATTGCCGTTCTCAAAAAGGTTTTATAGTACCTAATAGAATCCATAGGGGTCATGACGGTATCTTTTTCACGGGTCTCACTTTTCCAATCGAAAACGGTCATTTCCATTTTTTTGTCGAAAGATGCCCTTATCTCGTTCTCCGATAAACCGGCAGCTTTCATAGAACGCCATCGGTCTGATGTTTTCATGCCCCGCTCCATTATCGCATTTTCCTCGGTTTTATCGATATCTAAAAAAGGTGCGGTCTTGTTACGGTCAGGTTTGTTCTGGTTAAAGAACTCCGCTTGAAGATTTTCCATATGCGAATAGACCGCCGTTTCGGCATTCATCTGCATTCTTGAATCTATTGTGGTGTAGATTTTTAGTCCGTCTAAATAAAGGTTCCATTTATCTCGTTCACCGGGCAGGGCGGGTTTGGGGTTTTTGGTGGCCCAATCGTTCATAAAACGTTGCAGGTACATTCTGAAATAGGTGGCCAAGCCATCGCGATGCGATTCAGGATTATAGTTGAGATTGATTTCTAGCGCCTGTAAAGAATCTTTTTCGGCTTCGGTGATGTAATCGTACCGGGCTAATTGTCGTAAAACAAGATTCCTTTTGTCTTGAGTTCTTTCTGGGCGCCGCAATGGATTGAACAAGGATGAATTCTGCAACATACCAACGAGCATGGCAGATTCTTCAATTTTTAACTGTTTCGGTTCTTTACCAAAATAGATTTTCGAAGCAGATTGAATACCATCTGCATTATTGCCAAAATCATAGATGTTGAGATACATTTTAATGATCTCCTCTTTGGTATACCTCCGCTCTAACTGCGTTGAGATTACGTATTCCTTCGCCTTTTGTTTTATCCTCTCAATGGGGTTTCTTGATTTGGTGCCCACATAAATTTGGCCTGCCAATTGTTGTGTGATCGTACTTCCACCACCACGGTTACCTAAATAGAAAAGTGCCCTTAGTGTTCCAAACCAATCAATACCGGAATGGTCATAGAAGCGAACATCCTCGCTTGCAATTAAGGCATCTATCAAGTTTTGAGGAAGGGCCTCATAGGAAATGTCGGTGCGGTTATCGTCTAAATAGAACTTCCCTAAGACCGTGTCGTCTGACGAAATAATCTGCGACGCCAAATTGGTTTGCGGATTTTCCAGTGACTCGTAGGTAGGCAATGGTCCCAACCAACCCCATGAAGCAGATAAAAATAACAGCGCAACTGAAAGAGCAGCAACCGCGAAAAGTATCCAAAACCACTTGATGAATTTGAAGAAGCTAGATTTTTGATTCCCGCCTGCCGGCGAGGCTGACTTCTTTACGGCCTTTGCCATATGCTCAGTTGTTACTTTTTACAATATCGAAACCTATATCTGTTATTCCCTCAAGGTTCTCAACCCCGTTGACAGTGCCATTTTTTCTCATGGCGTGAGAAAGGCGTAGGGTATATACGCCCGAAGTCGTAAAAACGATGTTCTCCTTATACCACAATTTATTCTCTTTAAGACTGCCCAAGCCTTGGCCTAGCCAAGTGCCATCTGGCAACGCCATTTCGAACTCCAATGTATCGGTAACGCTATTACCATCAGGAAAATTGAGTTCGGCGATCAAAAAAAGATTGTTGTACCCAAAAGTATCGTCATTTCTTATATTGATGAAAATATGATGTTCTTGTATCGTGTCGATTTCCGAGAAGGTAAACTCAACAATGTCTTCCTTGTTCCAAGAGCCATTGTCGGTAGAACGGTATTCAGACTTTACCAAGCCTGTACTGCAAGAGACCAGGGTGACTAGCACTGCCAAGGTCAGTAAAACGCTATGCTTTCTTTGCCCCACTATTGCCCCTATTTGGTTTGTTATTGTTGCTGGCTGCCGGGTTGTTCGGGCTGTTTCCCTTAGCCCTGTTCTTATTTCGATTTCTATTCCGTTTTCGGTTGTTTTCGCTTTTTTCGGGCACTTTACCCCCTTCAACTGTAACGGTATCCTTATTCTTTCTATTTCGATTCCTATTTTTGTTATTACTTCGCTTAGGCCTATCGAAACGGGTCAAACTATCTTGACCTACTACGTTTTCAAAAACAACGCGTTCTTCGACTTCCACCAAATTTTCAACCGCGTATTCTTCTAGACTGGCAACCTTTTCTTTGTTCTTGTTCTTTTCAAGTATTTCTTGAACCTGTTCTTTGGAAAGTTCATGCCAGTTTGCGGGATCTTCTTTGTACGAGAACCATAATTTTGCCTTGAAAATATCTGTTTTTTGACAGAAGGCCACCCCTTTTTCTGTCTGCAACCTTGTTTCTGTAGAAGGAAAATCTTTTAACGCATCAAGGTACACATCCAACTCGTAATTCAAACAACATTTCAACTTGCCGCATTGCCCAGCCAATTTTTGCGGATTCAATGATAACTGTTGATACCTCGCGGCCGAGGTACTTACGGATCTAAAGTCGGTAAGCCATGTCGAGCAGCACAGTTCGCGACCGCAAGAGCCTATGCCCCCTAATCGCTGTGCCTCTTGACGGTAGCCGATTTGACGCATTTCTATGCGTATTCCGAAAGCCTTCGCCATGTCTTTGATCAGTTGTCTAAAGTCTATCCGATCTTCGGCCGTATAATAAAAAGTGGCCTTAGATGCATCGCCCTGAAATTCAACATCAGAAATTTTCATCTGAAGTTTAAGGATGATCGCTATTTCTCGAGCGCGCTTTTTGATTTCATCTTCACGGTCGCGACAGGTTTGCCATATATCGATATCTTTTTGGGACGCTTTTCGATAGATCTTAAGTACTTCGGGGTCATTGAGGTCTACCTTTTTCCGCTTCATCTGCACTTTGACCAATTCGCCAGTTAGGGTAACCATGCCGATATCATGGCCCGACACTGCCTGTGTGGCAACAATATCACCAATGGATAGGGAAAGGTTTTCACTATTATTGAAGAATTCTTTTCTACTGTTCTTGAAGCGCACCTCAACGAACGCGAACGGCTTTTCGCCATTGGGCAGCGCCATGTTCGAAAGCCAATCAAAAACCGTTAATTTATTACAACCGTCGGTACCACAAGTGCCGTTATTCTTGCATCCACGTGGCTGTCCGTCCTTTCCGGTCGAACAACTGCTACAACCCATATTTTATATGTTGGTTCGGCCGTTTCTAATGAATTCGGCCAAAAAAGGTTCATACTAAACTTAAATGTAAAGATAGGATAATTTGTAATGGAAAGAAAACTTGACCCCGTTTCAATTCGCTATTGATTTATATTGATAACAGTGCCTTAAGCAACTTTCCTGAGAATTACCTTTTAAACTTCAACACCTCTGACCTGCCCTTCTTAAAAATCTTATTGCTAACCACCGCTCCTTTTCGAAGTTCCTTACGTTCTTCCCACGGTAAATTATAGGTGTCCTTACAGGCATCTGAACAACAATTATCCATTTTTTCGGCACATTCGGTGCATTGGATGAACAATAGATGGCAAGCTTCGTTGGCGCAATTTTCATGCGTATCACAAGGTTTCCCACATTGGTGGCATTGAGCGATCACATGATCAGAGATCCGTTCGCCACGCCGTTGATCGAAGACGAAGTTTTTTCCCATGAACTTATTCTCCAAATTTTTGCTTAAAACTTGTCGGGTGTACTCTATGATGCCCCCTTCTAACTGATATACCTGTTTGAACCCTTTGTGTTTGTAATAGGCACTTGCCTTTTCGCAGCGAATACCCCCTGTACAGTACATGACCAATTTTTTGTCCTCTTTGTGGGCTTCCAAATCTTTCTCGATGATTTCTAAAGAGTCGCGAAACGTATCCACATCTGGGGTAATCGCATTCTTGAAATGGCCAATTTCACTCTCGTAATGATTGCGCATATCTACCAAAACAGTATCGGGATCCTCAATAAGTTCATTGAACTTTTCGGCATTTACATGCACCCCAATATTGGTTACGTCAAAAGTATCATCGTGAAGGCCGTCGGCTACTATTTTATGTCGCACTTTTACCTTCAGTTTCAAAAAAGAGAGATTATCTTGTTCAATGGCAATGTTCAAGCGAACATTTTGCAAAAAGGAAATACTGTCCAAGTGCCTTTTAAAGTCTTCGAAATTTACCGCAGGCACCGATAATTGTGCGTTAATCCCCTCATGGGCAACATAAATTCTACCCAATACATCGAGCTGGTTCCACTCAATGAACAAGTGGTTCCGAAACAGGTTAGGGTTGCCGATTTTCGCGTATTTATAGAAAGAGATGGTCAGGCGCTCTTGTCCGGCCTCAACAATAAGGGCAGCTCTTTCCTTTGCACTTAGTGTATTGTACAGTTGCATGCTATACCAATATTTAAGTTAAAAGAAATTGATTATAAGTAGCAAAATTAAGAAAAAGAGGGCAGTTGGGACAGGTAGTTTACAGGTTTCTTTTGAAGTTAGCCGGTGCAGTGACAATGGGCGGCATCGGGCCTTTACCGGCGCATGGGAAGTTGATAGCTTTAATCGATATAAGATGTACTAAAAAGAGCCTTGAAAAATTCAAGACTCTTTATTGGCCATTCCATTTAGATCCTTCTTCATAGCACTCTTTAAGAAACAAAAAAAAGGAAAAGGCCACCTATGCCCGCTATGAGTAAGTAGCGGTAATATTTTGCCTATGATTTTACCAATATGGGTTTAAGATGGGCTGACATTAAAAGGGTTGCGTCATTTTTTAAATTATTTTACCAGGTTTAGCTTATTTTGGTCATATGTTGCATTTCAAACAGGCAAATTCTATCGTTATAATCGCAATAACGGTTCTCATGTTTTGATAAATTTGAACCCTACATGATTCTGCAAGCAAAAGAAATGCTAATTTAGCAATCCTAACAAAAAGAACATTATGAGCGCGGAAAAAGAAGCAAAACTAAAGGCCCTAAAACTTACGCTTGATAAACTTGACAAGACGTATGGCAAGGGGGCCGTAATGAAAATGGGCGATAGTGTAATCGAAGATATAGAGGTCATTCCGTCAGGTTCTTTAGGTTTGGATGTTGCCCTGGGCGTAGGAGGTTATCCTCGAGGAAGGGTAATAGAAATATATGGCCCTGAATCTTCAGGAAAGACCACCTTGACCCTACATGCGATTGCAGAGGCCCAAAAACAGGGCGGTATTGCCGCGTTCATTGATGCAGAACATGCTTTTGATCGTTTTTATGCAGAAAAATTGGGTGTCGATATTGACAATCTGATCATTTCTCAACCGGATAACGGAGAACAAGGCCTGGAAATCGCTGATAACTTGATACGTTCAGGGGCTATAGATATCGTCGTAATCGACTCTGTAGCGGCGTTGACCCCAAAAAGTGAGATTGAGGGGGAAATGGGCGATTCTAAAATGGGACTGCACGCAAGATTAATGTCACAGGCCTTGCGAAAATTGACCGGATCGATCAGCAAGACCCACTGCACCGTAATTTTTATCAACCAGTTACGTGAAAAAATAGGGGTAATGTTCGGAAACCCAGAAACTACAACAGGAGGAAATGCCTTAAAATTCTACGCATCTATCCGTTTAGATATCAGAAGAGCTACCCAGATCAAAGATTCTGATGGTAATGTACTAGGTAATAAAACGCGGGTAAAAGTGGTCAAGAATAAAGTTGCCCCACCTTTTCGCACCTCGGAGTTCGACATTCTCTATGGTGAGGGTATTTCCAAGGTGGGTGAAATTATCGATCTTGGGGTAGAATATGAGATCATTAAGAAAAGCGGTTCATGGTTCAGTTACGGTGATACCAAACTAGGGCAGGGCCGTGATGGTGTCAAAGCGCTCTTAATGGACAATCCTGAGCTTTTCGATGAGCTTGATGCCAAAATACGGGAGGCGATCACTACGGTCAAATAACGGTCCTCGTTTTGAACCCTTTTACTTCATTGCGACGCAACCTTTCGCGCTTAGCTGCATCTTAGGTAAAAAATTGTTTCACATGAAGATGATTTCACTACGCTTTATTGCAGCACTGGCCTTACTAGTGTTCAGTTCTTGCGACCTGAACAACGATGAACCGAACTTCTATTTCTCCTCCCTGCCCATAGCCAGCGTTGAGATGCCTGAATCTTTTGTACTTAACGAAACCTATGAAATCAAGGTTACCTATACCTTACCGGACAACTGTACCACTTTTGCCGGTTTTGATGTAAGCAAGCAAGAGATCACCACGCGTCATGTTGCGGTTGTTGGCACTGTTCACACCGATCAGGAGCCTTGCACGGGGGAGGCACAAGTAACGACCGCTTCTTTCGACTTTATAGTGATTCATGACCAGACCTACCTGTTCCGTTTTTGGCAGGGTAATTCAAGTGACGGTGAACCCCAGTTTTTAGAAGTAGAGGTGCCGGTCAATTAAGACCCAATATTTAAACTAACCAACAATTTGAGTTTAGAAGAGCTCATCAATCAATGCAAAAAAGGCGATAGGAAGGCGCAGGCTCAACTATACCGCAATTATTCAAACATACTGTACGGTATATGTCTGAAATATGCGCGCCATAAGGCCGAGGCTGAAGACTGTCTTCACGACAGCTTTATGACCATTTTCGATAAGATTGGGCAATACGAAACTAAAGGCTCCTTTGAAGGATGGATGAAACGAATTACAGTAAACACGGTACTTCAAAAATATCGCAAAATTGAACCTTTGAACCTCGTTTCAGAAAATTGGGAAAGTGAGGTAGAATTAGATTCGGAACATGAAGAGATAGGCCTACAAACCTTATTAACATATATTCAAGACCTGCCCAACAAATACCGACTCACTTTTAACATGTACGTACTTGACGGATACTCGCATAAAGAGATCAGCGAACAACTGGGCACTTCTTTAGGAACATCAAAATCAAACCTGGCCCGTGCAAGAATGCTATTGAAAGAAAGAATAGAAAGTCAACATAACAACGCCATCATCGGTTGGTTGTGCTTCTTCAAAGGGAGTTCACCTGTTGATGAAAAAAAGAATACATCAAAAATTGTTACCTAAGACATTGAAAGATGGAGAAAAAGAAATTAGACAATTTGTTTCGAGAGAAATTTAAAGATTTCTCGGAAACGCCAGAAGAAAAAGTTTGGCGGTCTATCGAGGCCGCCCTTGACAAAAAACAAAAATCGCGTACGCTAATTCCATTATGGTGGAAGCTTGGCGGAGTTGCCGCAGTGCTAGCGGTCGCCATAATTCTTATTAAGCCCTTCGGCGATGACGCCAACAGCCCGACGGTAACTGACGCAGATAAGACGAATAACAAAACTAACGGGCAAATTCCACTTGAACATCAAGATACCATCCCCAAAACTGAATCAATTGTCGCTACAGAGAAAAAAACATTGCCCGAAAATAAGACCGTGCGAGAAAATCATGATGGCGCCCCCAATGTTGCCGCAACTAATCGATCTGTAGCTGGTGACGCCAATGAAACTTCTGTAAGCACCGTCATGTCAAAGAATAACAATGGTGCTGATCGGGCAGCTTCCTCTAAAGACAAGAACGCACCGCAGCCAAACAACTCGGATACGTTCTCGAACGGTTCTTTATCCGAAGGAAAAACGGAAGTTGCCGCAGCGCCAGATACCAATCCCGAAACAACGAAACTCAACCCCAATGGTTTTGATATTGAGCCTGAACATTCCGTTCCAATATCCGAAGTGACCAGCCGTAAGCAGAACAAACAGCATGTTGATAGCTTAGCTATAGCGCATAAAACCGATAGCTATCTGGCGACAAACACTACCGACAAGGCAAATACGGACGAAATCAAATCAAATATCATAAAGGATGTGGTAACAGAAACTAAAGATGCCTTTTCTCAGGTCAATCAAGAAAAAACTGTAGCAGTAACCGCAGAACAACAGAAAAAATCGATTTTCGAAGCGATTGCCGCGCAGGAAGAGGAGGAAGCAATCGTTGCCGAGAACAAGAACGGCAAATGGTCTGCCGGCCCGAGCATCGCCCCGGTTTATTTTAGCGCCATAGGTGAAGGATCTCCCGTGCATTCGACCTTTGTGCCGAATTCTAAATCGGGCAACACCAACCTCAGTTATGGGCTTACGGTGGCCTATGAAATCAACCCTAAGTTGAGCATCCGTTCCGGTGTTCACAAGGTCGATTACGGCTACCGTACCAATGATGTTCAATTCGCAGCTTCTTCTGAAATTTCGGCAACAGGGCAAATCGACAACATCAACTATTCAACAACCGCGAAAAATCTCGTGGTGGTAAGCAACACCTCAGAAATGGGCGTTTACGAAGGGTTCTCCAACTCAGATGTTAGCGCATTAAGTACCGCCCAAAATGGAGTATTATCTCAACAATTCGGGTACCTAGAAGTGCCCATCGAATTAGAATATGCATTGATCAATAGTAAAATCGGAGTTAATGTCATAGGAGGTGTCAGTTCTTTATTCCTTACCGGTAATTCCATTTCGCTTACCTCAGGGGAACTGACCACAACGGTTGGTGAAGCCAATAACATGAACAATATCAACTTAAGTGCCAACGCCGGTTTTGGAATAAACTATAAATTTACCCCAAAGGTACGGTTGAACATTGAACCGGTTTTCAAATACCAATTAAACACGTTTTCCGATACTGATGGCACCTTTCAACCTTTTTCAGTGGGCGTTTATAGTGGTTTATCGTTTAGGTTCTAGAACCTGTCATCGGTTCTTAAATCATCCTATCGCCATAGGGTCGTTCATTTAATTAATGGCGGCAACCTCAACTATTTAAGGGCGTTTGGCCTTTGGGTTATGATTGTTGTAACTCATTCAGAATAACCTGTCTCACTTCTTCGCGTAAGGTGGTTTTATCTTCTTCGGATAAATGGCCTGTAACAAAAAAGTGGCGTACTTTGGCGCGTAACTTTCCAGGGCCACCACTCAGAAAGGTAAAGGAAAACCTTTTTTTACTATCATAAAAGATTATCGGCACTATAGGAATACCATGGGCAATGGCCATCTTAAAGGCTCCATCTTTAAATTCATCCAACACCACATTTTCGGCTGGTACTCCTCCTTCAGGAAAGATGCAAATGCTCAAGCCTTGGCTCAATCTTCTTTGGGCACGACGGTACACGCCCGTTCGGCTCTTAGTGTCTTCTCGGTCGACCATGATACAGACGCGTTTATAAAAAAACCCAAAAACAGGAATGTTGACCAGTTCCTTCTTCCCAACAAAAACAAAAGGATTCTTGCTAACTTTCAACATTAGCATAATATCGAGCATACTGGTATGATTGGCGACCAACATATAGCTCTTGCCCTTTTCCAACCGTTGTTCGTAGGTAATTATCGGTGGGCAACCCATGCCATATAGTATGGGTGTAGCCCAAATGTTTCGGGCCAACCAAAAAAATTGCGGGTACCATTTTTCAGATAAGGTACAAAGTACTAAAAAGGGAAAGAAAATGAATATGGGCAACGCAACCAACATATAGAACCAAATGCGGTACAGCGCGAAGCCTACATTTTTGAACAGTCTGAGCATACCACCAAAAATAGCAATTTACCCTGGGTATTCTTGAACCCCTCTTGAGTTATTATTTTTACCTTTGTGCTCTTTCAGAAAAAATAAAATGACAAGAATCTTAACAGGAATACAGAGCACAGGCACGCCGCACCTAGGTAACATTCTGGGGGCTATCATGCCCGCGATCGAAATGGCGAAGAATCCGAACAACGAATCTTTTCTTTTTATTGCAGACATGCACTCGCTTACCCAGATCAAAAATGGTGTTGAACTTCGAAACAACACCTATGCCACTGCCGCTACTTGGTTGGCCTTTGGCCTGGATATAAATAAAACGGTTTTCTATCGCCAGAGTGATGTGCCACAGGTAACAGAACTTGCCTGGTACCTCAGTTGTTTTTTTCCCTACCAACGGTTGACCCTCGCGCACTCGTTCAAGGATAAGGCGGATCGATTGGAAGATGTCAATGCCGGACTCTTCTCGTACCCCATGTTAATGGCCGCGGATATTCTCTTGTACGACGCCAATATCGTTCCGGTAGGGAAGGATCAACTGCAACACCTAGAGATGACCCGCGACGTTGCCTCACGTTTTCATGCCCAATTGGGGGAGACCTTTGTGCTACCCGAAGCAAAAGTGCAAGAAGAAACTATGTACGTGCCGGGCACGGACGGCGAAAAGATGAGCAAAAGCAAGGGCAACCTTATCAATCTGTTTCAAACGGATAAGCAATTACGCAAACAGATCATGGGCATTGTTTCAGATAGCACCCCCTTGGAAGACCCAAAAGATCCAGAGACCGATACCACATTTGCACTTTACAAGATACTGGCCACTGAAGATCAAATTGCCGAAATGAGAATCAACTATGTTAAGGGCAACTTCGGTTATGGCCATGCCAAACAGGCACTTTATGAAGTTATTATCGAAAAATTCGGCAATGCCAGAGAAAAATTCGATTACTATATGGGCCATCTGAACGAGGTTGATGACGCTCTCGCTTTAGGTGCGGAAAAAGCCAAGAAAACAGCAGATGAAGTTTTAGAGCGGGTTCGGACTAAAGTTGGTTATTAAAGTAAAGAGTCTTTTATTTTTCAATATCCAAAAGTTCCACCTCAAAAATCAAGGTGGCATAAGGAGGAATTTCACCTCCACCTGCACCACGCGGACCATAAGCCAAGTCTTGAGGTATAAACAGTTTCCATTTAGACCCTAAGGGCATGAGCTGCAAGGCCTCTGTCCATCCTGCGATAACTCCAGTAACCCCAAAAGTTATTGGTTCACCGCGCTCTACGGAACTGTCGAAAACTTTTCCATTTAACAACATGCCGGTATAGTGCACTTTTACCTTATCAGCTGATGTAGGGATCGGTCCCTCGCCCTTGGTGATGATTTCATATTGAAGTCCGGTTTCGGTGCTCACTATGTTCGGTTTTTTGGCGTTCTCGGCTAAAAAAAGTTCCCCTTCGGCACTTTTTTCTTTTGCTATTGCTTCTTGCCTTGCGGCTATGGTAGTTTGTACCAAACTCTGTGCTTCTTCAAGGGTCATTTTTTCGCGCTTTGTCATCACATCTTCCATACCAATGGCAAATGCATTGTACGCTAGGGAATCGACCCCTAGGCTTTTCAAATTTCCCCCCATACCCACTCCGAAGGCATAACTGAATTTTTGTTGTTCGTTTTCTAAACTGAACTCCTTTTCTTTTTTCAGATCAGCTAATTCTGAATTCTGTGCTGTTAGTTGCGACCTCAACATTTCGACCTCTTTTATCAAGTCTTTCTTATTTTGGGCCATGGCGGAAATACCCATCAAAAGGGCTGTCACTGCAAAAAAAATCTTATTCATACGATAGTTGTTTATAAATAGGGATAAAAATTGACACGTTCTAAATAACTCTTATCAATAGGATGAAAAGACCATACGGTCTGAAATACTTGGCAAAAGTATTTTAAAGAAATTAAAAAGCACAGATAGTTGGTGGTATTTCATCGATTAAGTACCAAGAATACTGTATCTATTCGATTAAATGCAAGTTTAAAGACCGATTGGTTGGTTAAAAATGCTGGTCGGATATGCATAAATTCTTGTTTTCTATGTTGGGGCACCAAGTTTTGCACTGTGGTCACCACGGTGAAATAAGTAGATTTATTAGTGCCAGGGCAATTTCAGGCCTTTGCTAACTTGTAACCCTCTAAATCAGAACATACCGCTAAATCGCTTCAAAAAGCTTCCCAGGTAACGGCCGTACCACGCCTTTCATTTCCATGTTCAAAAGTGTGGACGAAACCTTGAAAACGGGCATTTGACAATCTAGCGCGATACTGTCTAACAACTGCTTGCCCTGCTGTTGCAAATACCCATAAATGGTTTGCTCGGCAGCATCCATTTCAACAAAAAGTTGCTTTTGAACGGGATTGGACTTTTTTTCTTCAACATGCCACCCCAACATATAGATCAGATCGGCCGCAGCGGTCAGCATATGGGCTTTTTGTTGTTTGATCAGGTTGTTGCAGCCTAGGCTATACTTGTCTTCGGTTCGGCCGGGTACCGCGAAAACATCCCTGTTATAACTATTGGCAATATCGGCGGTAACCAAACTACCTCCCTTTTCGGCCGATTCCACAACGATGGTCGCTTCGGCCAACCCGGCAATGATGCGATTTCGTTTCAAGAAATTCTCTCGATCTGGGTTGCTGTTACTCCAAAATTCTGTAAAGAACCCTCCATTTTTCTCTACATCAGTTAGGTACTTCGCATGTACTTTCGGGTAGATCTGATTTAGCCCATGAGCAAGGCACCCGATGGTCTGCAACCCGTGTTTTACAGCGGCCTTTTGAACACAAATATCTACGCCATACGCAAACCCGCTGACGATTACCGGGTTCAACGGGGCAATTTCTTCAATGAACCGTTCGCAGAACGTGGTGCCATAGCTCGTAATATTGCGGGTACCCACCACACTGATAATCTTTCGCCCCTCTAAGTTGATGTTTCCCCTTTTGAACAGTAATACCGGACTATCAATGCAATGCTTAAGGTAATTCGGGTAGTTTGGGTCTAAAAAATAGGTGTACGCTATATTTTTCCTTTTCATGTACGCGTATTCCGATTCGGCCGCTTCTCGGTGCG
The DNA here is from genome assembly GCA_050330515.1 of Flavobacteriaceae bacterium. GTDB lineage: Bacteria > Bacteroidota > Bacteroidia > Flavobacteriales > Flavobacteriaceae > Maribacter_C. Next base: position 24,763 of record JBHJNU010000070.1, read on the forward strand.
CCGCGTCTTGAAGTTCTTTTAGGGTATGGGTGCCGATTCCGTCAATTTTTAGCAGCTGTTGTCTTTTATCTGAAAAAATCGCCTTTGCACTTCCACAATGTGCGATTAGTTTTTTCGCCGTGATATCTCCAATATTAGGAATATTCAAAAGCCGCAACACGGCAATTAATTCGTCTTCAGGTAGTTGTAAATGGTCCATACTTATCCACAAAATACGGAAATTATAATGTTAATAAAAAGTTATGTCAGAGGTTTTGAACCCCCTTAATTTTTATCATATTTGCGCTCAATGGTATTAGAACACTATATTTCAGAACTTTTATATCGTTACAACTGCGTCATGGTGCCCGGTTTCGGTGCTTTTTTGACCCAGAGGAAGTCGGCCGTTATCCAAGAGGGTACGAATGCGCTTATTCCCCCTTCAAAAACCATAGCCTTTAATGAACAGGTAATTTCCAATGACGGCTTATTGGTTTCCTATTTGGCCGAAGCGGAACAGACAACCTATGAGGAAATGCTGAAAAAAGTTTCTGAAAAGGCAGCGCAATGGAAAAAGCAACTACAACTCGGAGAAAGACTACAACTTTCGCAAATTGGGGAGCTATGGTACAACGCCGAGCGTAAAATACAGTTCGAGCCCTATGATAAGGTCAACTATCTTACCTCTTCGTTCGGTTTTTCTTCTTTTGTATCGGTTCCGGTGACGCGAGAGGCCTTAAAGAAGGAAGTTGAAGCCATGGAGGAAAAAATTCCCTTTGCGTTCACTCCAGAGAAAAGAGAAGATGGCGTTGGCATAAGACCCTACCTAAAATATGCCGCAATTGGCCTATTGCTGATATCGGTTGGATTAACCGGTTTACGTTTGTACAACGAATCTGTAAACCAACGGCAAATGGTTCTTGAAGAAGCAAACGAACAGGTTTCAAAGCACATTCAAGAGGCTACGTTTTTCGACACTACCCCAATGGAGCTGCCAACACTTTCTTTGGATATCACCCCGTCAAAGATATCTCAAAATGAGCGTACCCATCATATCGTAGCGGGGGCCTTCAGATTTCAAAGAAATGCGGATAAGAAAATACTTCAGTTGAAAAGACAAGGATTTAATGCGACCTACATTGGCGCCAATGCTTTTGGTTTGCATATGGTCACCTACGATAGCTATACCGATGCCGATGAAGCATTGAACGCCTTGAGATCTATAAAAAGTACGCAATCGCAAGATGCGTGGTTGTTGTCTACAAAATAGCGTACTTTAGGTTTTCAGCCCTATAACTTAGCCTTATCTTTGCTAAAAATTAGAGCTATGCAGGCGAAAACACCGAGTGCTTCAAGAACCGTTATGACCGACATCGTCTTACCCGGCGAGACCAACATCTTACAGAACCTATTTGGAGGTGAACTTTTGGCCCGCATGGATCGGGCGGCCAGTATTGCGGCAGGAAGACATAGTGGTGGCATAACGGTTACGGCCTCTGTGAACCACGTTGCCTTTAACCAGGCTGTTCCTTTAGGCAGTGTTGTTACCGTTGAAGCAGCGGTTTCAAGGGCATTTTCAACCTCTATGGAAGTATATATCGATGTTTGGATAGAGAACCGTTTCAGTGGCGAGCGCTCCAAGGCCAATGAAGGGATCTATACCTTTGTCGCTTTAGATGATCATGGGAAACCAAAAATTGTACCTCCGCTAGTACCTGAAACCGACCTAGAAAAAGGACGTTTTGCCGCAGCATTGCGCCGAAAACAGCTCAGTTTGGTGTTGGCAGGTAAAATGAAGCCTAACGAAGCTACCGAATTGAGGGCTTTGTTTATGGGAGAAACCCCCTAGCCCTCAAAAGGGGGTACTCTTATTTCTAGCCTAGTTTATTGATTGATATAAAATACGAGTCCCGCGGAGAAATAAACGATATTCGCATTCTTGAAAAAAGAACGTAGCTCCGGAGCAACCTCCGTATTTAAAAAGTCTTTTGTGAATTGAGCACCGGCGTGAACCCCTACAATTGAGGAAAACCGATATGTCACTCGTGTATTCAGCAGTAGCGAAAAGCCGTCGTCATAAAAACGGATTTCTTCCACTCGGTTGTTGTACTTGGCATAGCCAAAGCCCAAACTTGCATCCAAACCCAACCGATCCGCTCGGGGTAAAAAGGAATATCCCCCTAAAAAATAATGATGTGAACTGGTAGTTTCTTCAAATTCGCCAACCAAAGCGCTATTGGTTACTTCAGCTCGTGAAAAACTTCCTTGAATGCCTAGATGCATCCGAGATTTAAAGAAAACTAATGCTTCGCCCATAAATCCGGCAGACGTGTCGTAGGCTTCGTTAAAAAAGTTGGAACCAAAGGTACTCGGTACCATTAGGGCCGGGCGCAGTTGAACAAAGACTTGATTCCGTTTTTTCAAGACTGCTTCATCACTTTGCCCTAAACAGTGTAGTGTACCAAACATGCAGAACACTATGGTAATTGCCAGCTTTCTAAAACTCGAATACATAGCTGTTTTTTTCTACATCAAAAAATAGGTCTTTGGACAGTACGTCCGAACCGAGCTTGTTCGAGAAACTATATCGAAATTCAATGGTGTCCTTCGCCGGTACCCTCATCAATAATTCTTGTTTTTCCGATTCTGTAGGAAGTAGTGTGCCGAAAGGGGAAAAGAACGCCATTGGCTCTTCATCCTGAATTTCGGCAAAACCAAGATCTAATTGTTTTTCACTAAAACCTGTCTTAAATTCGTAGAATAAGGTATCGTTACTGCTGCCGGTTCTTCTAATTTCCAATTGCGTATCGATAAGTCGCTCCACTCTGAGCTGAGGCAAGGTATAGGTGGCGTCAATTTCTTCTGTTTTTCTAACACCAGAAACACGATACGTTACTAAACTAGGAATATACCCTTTTTGTACCTTCGAATTGATCTCGGCCAATACATCACCTGCTGTCGGGGATAATGTCAAAATAGCAAAACTGCCCTTTTCATCGGTAAAGTCGTTACCAAGCACTTCATTAAAACTTCCCGAAATAGGGGAAGATCTACTAGTAGAAATCTGTACGGGAAGATTCGGAAGAGGTGCGTTGTTCTCGTCAACGATAATGCCTCTAAAAAGCAGTCTCTTATTGTCTTCGAAATCGAGTTCGCAACCAGCACAAAGCAACAGTATAAGTGGCAAACAACGTTTAAGCATACAAAGTTTATAGTTTAGATACACTAATGGGCAATCGGTTGCTTTTGAGAAGTGAGATATTTCATAAGCTCATCAAAAATCAAAATGATCCGGATGTGCGCCGATCCGTTCATCGCGATCCAAACTGTCCAGATAAGCGACATCCTCATTTGAAATTTCGAAATCAAATATGTCGGCGTTCGCAAGTATTCGCTCTTTTTTGGCCGATTTTGGAATGGTAACCACCCCTTTTTGAAGATTCCAACGTAAAATTACCTGTGATACCGACTTGCGGTATTTTTTAGAAAGCGCTTTGCAGATATCCAAATCGAACACCTTGCCTTGCATAAAAGGGGACCATGCTTCGTACTGTATTTCTTTTGAAGTGCAAAAATCTATAAGGTTCTGCTGCACTACGTATGGATGAAACTCCATCTGGTTGATCATTGGCGCAACCTCGACCTCAGTCAACAAATCTTCTAAATGATGCTGCATAAAATTGCTTACACCGATGGCCCTTATGCGCTTTTCTTGGTACAATCTCTCTATGGCGCGCCAGGTATCCTTGTACTTGCCAGCAACCGGCCAATGAACGAGGTACAGGTCTAGATATTCTAAATTAAGTCTTCGAAGGCTCGCTTCAAAGGCCTTAAGGGTGCTTTCAAAACCTTGGTCATTATTCCATACCTTGCTCACTATAAAGAGCTCTTCTCGAGCTACCCCACTAGCCATTATGCCTTTTCCTACCCCTTCTTCATTACCATATACAGATGCCGTATCAATATGACGATAGCCTATTTCAATAGCGTCTTTTACTGCATTGATCACTTCTTGGTCGTTATCCGATTGATAGGTTCCCAAGCCCAAATAGGGTATTTCTACACCGTTACAAAGTTTCCATTTTCCTGTTAAGTCGGTTATTTTTTTCATATCAAATTTATAATTGGTACACCCATTCCTCTGGGTTGAGACGTGAAGTATCTTCGTAAAGGTAGAACTTAAGACGGGTCTGGCCGTTGCTGCGGTTGGTATAGACCACCCCAAGTTCTTGTTTGGCGGCTACATCATCTCCCTTTTTTACGTAAACCTCCGAGAGGTTGTAATACGTACTGATAAAATTACCGTGCTTGATCTGCACCCCTTTATTACCACCTGGAACCGACAGAATGGCGATGACCTCCCCTTTGAAAATAGATCTTGCCTTAGCCCCTTCGTCTGTTGCTATAATGACCCCGTTGCTCTCGTGTTTTATTCCCGGGTAAACGGCGTCGGCATAAACCCCGAAGCCTTGACTTTTAATTCCTTTTTCAACCGGCCATATCAACTTACCTTTATTGGCGGTAAAGTTATTGGCGACGATGGTCGCTTCGGGTGTTAGATAGAATTTACTGGTATCTATATTTCTGACAACTGTCTTATCTGAGCTAATCGCGGCATTTTTCTTGTTGGCCTCAGCTATCGCGGCCCGAATCAGGTTATCGATTTGCTTATCTATTTTCTTGGCTTCTTGCTGCTTGCTTGCAATTTGCGTGGCGTACTTACTTTCATTCTGTCGAATGGTTGCCAACAGTTCTTTTTGTGATTGTACCTCGTTGAAAAGTTGCTCCTTGGCTTTTTTGTTCTGGGCGATCAACACCTCTTTAACCTTTCGCTCTTCATTTAGGTCTTTGTTCAAGCGGGCCAGGTCATCGGTTTTCGAGACGATCTCTTCTCCCTGTTTCTTGCGATATTGCGTATATTGTTTCAGGTACTGCACCCGTTTGAAGGCCTGGAAAAAGTTTTTTGAAGATAAAAGGAACATCAGTTTACTTTCCTGCGATCTGTTCTGATACGATTTTTGGATCATGATTGCATAATCATCTTTCAATGACTTCAAGTCTTGTCGCAATTTGGTAATATTCTTGATATTGGCATTGATCTGCCGGTTCAGAAGATTCGATTGTTGGTTGGTCACCCGGATCAGCTGTTCACGAACATTGATTTTTTTATCCAACGCCTCCATTTGATCTAAAATCGTGCCTTTCTCTTTTTTTTCTGCGAACAAAAGTCTGTTGATAGTCCTGATTTCGTTTTGAAGTTGTTCGCGCTTTGCTTCCAAGGCCTTTTGCTCACTAGTCTGGGCAATGCCGGTTTTTGGCAGTAGGAATGCCATACCTAAAATGAAGAGAAGTATGTACCTTTTTTTAGATATCATCTTTTTTCAAGACTATTTCTTTGTACCCATCAGGTATTTTATAAGGAAATGTCAATTGCTGATCAAATTCAATATTGCGGAATTCGATATCGATGGTGTTCTTCACTTCTTTGTCGATTGCGGTAATCAAAACCGAGTTGGGCAATATCCATTTATTGATTTTTTTGTAGTCTTTATAAGCAATCTCAAGCAATCGCCTGTTCTGGGGCTGTGACAGCTGCTGGGTGGTCATCTTAAAGTTTCGAGGCTCGATTCTGAACATCACCATGAATAGATCCTTAGGCTGCTTTGGCGTCAGTTGATAATTATCGTCGGTTTGCAGCATTTCGTATTTATCATCCCTTAAATCAAATATAGCCTGGCCCAATAGTAGGTTCTGTACTTTGTCGAAATCGAGCTCGGTGCCTAAAAGATTGCTCAAGTACGAAAAATCCCCATCGAAAAATTCATTCTCCAGTTTGTTATAGAAAGAAACGCGTTCTGGGGTAATATAAGCTTTTACCATTCCGAACGGGGCGCTGATCCAAATGGCCTTATCCTTCTCCATTCTTAAGCTCACCGAAACCCCTTGGGAAGATTCCCCATCGGAATAATCGATCTTCATTTTACCACTGATGCTCTTAAAGTCGAGCTGGTTCTGGTAATGGTTCTTTATGATCGATTTGGCCGTTAGATTCTTGTCAGTACTTCCTTCCGTCAAAACTTTCTTCGCTTTACAGGAAAGTACGGTTGTAGCAAAAGTAAGCCAAAGAATATATCTCAAAGAAGTAGGCAAAAATACACGCATCACTTAAAAACCGGGTTTCACCTTACGAAGATACATATTTGCCTTGACGGAATTGTTAACGCCGTTATAAGCTTCGGCGAGCGCTACATAAATTTTATTCTCCAATGCGATATCGCCCACCAAATAATCAAGGGCCGTCTCCAGAATGGCAATGGCATCGCGATACTTTGCATTTTTGTTCAACGCATAGCCTTGGGCGTAATAAAAATACGGTTGTGCAGGATAATTCTCCACCGCCTGCTCGGCAACCTGCGCCAGAATTAGTGTGCTATCAGTGCGTAACAAACCATCAATGCGCGATTTATAGCTCTGCATCGAATTTGGTTCACCACGGTCTGTTTCTGTGCCGGTAGTGCTGAAAGAAAATGTTTGGCTCTCGGACTGCTGTTTTTCAATTGAATCGATTATTTTTATTTTTAAATCTTCGGTAAAAGCAGATCTTTTAACGTCTTCAAGCACCATTTTCGCGTTTTCATATTTGCCCCGGCGGTAATAGTTCAATGCTAAATTTTCCTTTAACTTAGAATTAGTAAAGGGTATAGTGAGTGCCGCCACCTCTATTGAAGCCCCCTGTTTTTCAAGAACTTCGACAAGGGTGTCAAGATACCAAGGATTTTCGGGTTCTGAATTCAACGCAACAATTGCGTATTCTTGCGCAGCCGGGTATTGTTTATCCAACAAATAGGCTTTTGCCAATTCATGGTCGACCACCCTATTCTTGTCATCTAGCTGTTTACATTTCAGTAAGTAATTGATGGCCTTGTCATAGTTTTCGATGCCCTTTTGTTTTAGGGCTTCAAAGAAGTTTTCTTGAAAATCATCGGAGTATTCCTCTAGGAAGACTTCTGAACTTTGTTCAACATTAAATTCTTTTTGTTCTTGGGCATGACTTCTTGATGCGGATAAGCACATTGCTGAGAATAGTATCGCTAAAAAAACAACTTTTTTCATTATTTGTTTTGCTCCATGCAGCTATCACGCCCTTAGGAGGAGTCCCTTTTCATTATTTCGTGCCGGTACTGCCAAAGCCCCCTTCGCCACGCGCAGTTTCAGAGAGCTCTTCCACCTCCAACCAATCTGCACGGCCATGTTCGGCAATAACCAATTGGGCAATGCGTTCGCCGTTCTCTACGGTAAAAGCTTCATTGGAAAGATTGACCAATATCACCCCAATTTCGCCACGATAGTCGGCATCAATGGTACCGGGAGCGTTTAGTACCGTTATGCCATATTTAGCGGCAAGACCACTTCTAGGGCGCACTTGCGCCTCATAACCTACAGGGAGTTCGATAAAAAGCCCCGTTTTGATGATGGCACGCTCTAAAGGTTGTAACGCTACGGAAGCCGAAATATTGGCTCTCAAGTCCATTCCTGCAGAGGCGCCCGTTTCATAATGAGGAAGGGCATGGCCAGATTTGTTGATAATCTTTATCTTCATTTTTTTAAAAATATTTTTCTAAGCTTTTCATTCTCTAGTTTGTAGACGAGGCCCAAGAAAAGGAATAATAAAATACACCCAACCATTAGATTACGATCAAACCCATAAAAGGCGATGGCCGAAAATAGAATTGATAAGCCCAAATAGAAAAGAATCTTGCGGAAATTGTACGGTACGGGATATCGCGATTTTCCGAAATAATAGGATAGTACCATCATGGTACCATAGGCCAATAAGGTCGCAATGGCAGAAGCCATATACCCTATTTTAGGAATAAAAATATAATTTATACCAATTGTTATAATCGCGCCGATAACCGATATAAATGCCCCGAAGCGCGTTTTATCGGTTACCTTGTACCATACCGAAAGGTTGTGGTAGATGCCAAGGAAAAAGCTGGCTAATACAATTATAGGCACGATAGGCATAGCTTCCCAATACGCTTCATCTCCTCTTACGAACAATACCTTCAATACATCGGCGAACACTACCACCGCTAAGAGAATAATACTTCCTAGAACCACAAAATAATTGGTTATTTGTGCATAGGCCTTTTGCGGATTTTCGCTATCGGCATGTTTAAAGAAAAAAGGCTCAATTCCCATACGAAAGGCAGTGGCGAAAAGCGTCATGAACAAAGCTAATTTGTAGCAAGCTGAATACTTTCCCATTTCACTTTTGGCCGTAGTCTGAGGGTCTAGAAGTTCCTCTAACATTATTCTATCGAAAACCTCATTTATGGTATAAGCAATGCCCGCAATTAAAACCGGAACTGCATATTTCATCATTCTCTTAAGAAGGTCTAGGTCAAAGGTGTATGAATTCTTAATGTATACCGAACACATTAAAATTAAAGTGATCCCACTTGCAACCAGATTGGAAATGAGGATGTATGATATTTGAAAATCAGGCTTGTACATCCATCCTAAAAATGAATCAGGGCTATCTTGAACCAAACCGGGTAAAATCAATAAGAAGAAGATATTCAGTCCGAGATTTATTGCAACGTTCAAAATCTTTACGACCGCATACTTCATAGGTCGTTCATTGGCACGAAGCCATGCAAAAGGAATCATTACCAAGGCATCCAAAGCCAAAATGAATATCACATACTTTACAAATTCAACCTCTGTATTGAAGAGGTCCGCCATATTATTTCTAAGCAACCACGATATTACAACGAAAAGCAAAGTCGTACAGGAAATCGAAATCAAGGATGTGGATACTACTGTTTCTTTATCTTCCGCTTTAGAATAGAATCTGAAAAACCCAGTTTCCATACCGTAGGCTAACAGCACATTGAAAATGGCGAACCATGCAAATAGCTTGGTAACTTCACCGTACAAGGCAGTTGACATTACCGCCGTATATATGGGAACCAAAATAAAAGAAAGCATTCTAGGCAACACCGTTGCCAGCCCATAAATGGCAGTTTGCCTAAAAAGTTTTTTGAGCGGATTCAAATGACCTGAGGATTAAGTTCTCAAAAGTACCGATTTAACCGCTTGCAGCAAAGTTTAGTTGAATCTACCCTAGTATGCAGCCCAGCTGCTTTATCGTTTCAGTTCTTTGAGATCGGCGAGCTCCTTTCGTATTTGTTTGAGAATAACAGCGCCCAACACAACTAACAATACAATCGAAGAAACCCAGATATAGGTATAAAAACCTTGTGAAAGACTAGCCTTGAACGATGGTAAGAGCATTACAAAGCCAATGCAATAAAGCAATATTATCAAAGGAGTAAAGACTAAGTGCACCCTTTTTCGATTGGTATAATATCGTATCATTTGCAGCTTAAACCCTTCAGCGTCTTGTGTAACATTCATTGCCTTGAGCGTTTTGATGCTTTTGATTTCCAATAGTATCCGAATCGCCAAAACACCGATCATTAACATCAGGCCAGTCATCACGGTCTGAAACTTATAGGCCGAAACATAAATGAAAAAGGCAATTAGCACCATTGCGGTTATGCTAAGGATGGCGTTGGTAAGTTGCTGTTGCTTTCGGATGGTGGTCACTTTTTGAATAATCTGTTTTGCCCCGTCATTGGGTGTTTCTGGTTGGGTTTGATTCTCCCACCGCGATTTTAAATCTTCAAATGCCGTCATTTTGTACACATTTTGTTAAGCTATTTTTAATGCGATGCACCCGCACACGGATTGCATCATGAGAGATCCCTATGATTTCTGCGATTTCCTTTTGAGGTAAGCCCTCCAACTCCAATAAAATAATCGCCTTGCTTTCTTTTGGTAGTTTGTTGATACAGTTGTATAACTGTTGCAATTGTTTTTCTTTGGACGGTTGGACCTCGTCTTCCGTATCCCTAATCTTCTCCAAGCTTTCTGAGCCTTCTGTAAACTTCTTCCCTCGAAGCTCAAGCAAACAGGTATTTACAGTTATTCTATAGATCCATGTAGCGATACTCGATTCATTTCGAAAAGACTCTAGGTTATCCCAAACCTTGATAAAGACTTCTTGGGCCAGGTCTTTTGCCGCCGTTTCGTCGCCGTTGACATAGCCCTTGCACATGCGAATCACCCTTTGATAGTGGCCTTGATAAATCTTTTCAAAATCCGGTTTTAATGGTTTCATACCTATTTAATATGCTTCATGATTTGGTCAAGAAACCACTCCGGTTTGTCGTACATGATAAAATGTGCGGAACCCTCGGCATATTCAATTTCATAACGCCCAAGCTTCTTGTATTGGCCCTCATAGGTGCTCTTCGCCATATCCATACCATATGGATAGGTGGCTGCCAAAATAGTCACAGGTGTCTTTATGTTGGAGATATCTTCCCTCAAATCCAATTTCAACAAATCGGTATACCCGTAAACATAAGTCTCACGATCTGCTAGGAGAATCCATTCCTTTAGTTGTTTCCGCTTTTCTTCATTTAGCGTCATTCCAAAGGCCATTTGCGTTGCCATTGCATCAAACCCGGCAGCATCCATTTCCAATAGCTGCTTGTTCCACTCACTTTCATAGACAATAGTTTCGCTATTGAAATTTGGGATCATCAAGGCACCGGTTGAGGGCAAGGCATCTACAACAATCAATTTTGAATACGTACTGTTCTCTTCAGACGCCAGCCATAGTGCCAATGCGCCGCCAAGACTATGACCAATCAGTATTGCATTTTCTATCTTGTTGTTGGAAACATAGTTTACGATATCATTCTTTATTTTAGAAAGCCAGGGTTTCTCTATTGCAGGAACATCACCAAAGCCCGCGAAGGTAAACAGATGACATTCATATTCTTTAGAAAGTTCTACGATGGTACTATCCCAGACATCTGCCGTGCATGTGAACCCGGGAAATAAAAGAATAGGTTGCCCACTGCCTTCTACCGTTACCTCAAATGATCTTGTTTGTGCGGATAAACATAGACTTGTGGTCAGCAAAATAAACGCGCAGGCATTTTTAAGAATTCTCATAATTAGATTTTTAAGTTGTTCTCCCTTTAGATACACATTTTATAAAATGTTACATCCCCGTAGAAAAACTAAAAACAAATAAGAATGATACCCTTAGGAAGTGATTTCAGCTTCGTCTACGCGACCCATTTTTTTCATCGCCAAGAGTGCGCATACAAAGGCAGATAGCAATAAGAGCGATGCCAAGACGTAGGGAGCGCCAGGGAAATAAATAGAGGTCTCTGGTCGAATAAAATAATAGAAGACGGGAGCGAACAACACCTGCCCAAAAATGGCCGTAAGACTGACCAAGCCGGTAATGGCACCTTGTAGATTTCCCTGTTCTTTTTCTGAAACCTCGTTCGAAATAACGCCTTGTACCGTAGGGCCGGCAATACCACCGAATGCGTACGGAATTAAAAATGCATATAACATCCACGGTTCGGTCGCCAAGGAAAAAAGGAACATGCCCACCGTCCAGAAAAGAAAACCTATGATGATGACCTTTCGTTTTCCGAATTTTTTAGTCATCACCCCAACCAAGAAACCTTGCACAATAGCCACCAGTAACCCAACAACCATCAAAGAGATACCAATTTCTTTTGGACTCCAATTATATCGTTCTATGCCGTAGTAAGACCATATTGAGGGCAGTGCCTGCCCTGCCAAATTAGCCAAGAAAAAAGCCAAGATCAGCAATAAAACCCCTTTATAGTTTCTAAGGCTTACCAACGAAACCCCCGGGATCATTTTCGCTATATTGATAGGTCTTCTATTTTCCGGTGCAAGGGATTCGGGAACAAAAAACCATCCGAACAGGAAATTGGTGAACGTAAGACCTGCTGCAATATAAAATGGTAATCGAACATCGATATCACCGAAAAAACCACCAATACCAGGGCCGATAATAAAGCCTAATCCGAAGGCGGCACCGATCAAACCGAAATTCTTTGCCTTATTCTCCTTGGTGCTTACATCAGCAATGTAGGCCGCGGCAACGGTAAAACTTGCCCCTGTAATGCCCGCGAGAAACCGTCCTATGAACAACCACATAATTGTTGGAGCCCAAGCATGAATGAGATAATCTATGCTTAACCCCAGTAGTGCGATCAATAAAATTGGACGTCGCCCGTACTGATCCGAAAACTCCCCTAGAACAGGAGAAAAAAGAAACTGCATGCCGGCAAAAGCAGTCGTCAACCACATGCCATAGATAACCGCCATATCGATTCCTTCACCGGTTAACTCCATGATCAGATCGGGAATGATAGGAAGTATAATTCCGATACCGATAACATCTACCAGAATGGTAATAAATATAAAGACTAAGGCCGTTTTGCTAGATTTCATAAACGCGTAAAAATCGATTAAAAAAATGAAATGGAAGCGATTTAATCCCTTTAATATGATGGGTGCCGATCTATAAATGAAAAACCCCACATTGCTGTGAGGTTCTATAATTTAAATTACAAACATGCTTAATTATTCAGTGCCTCTGCACCACCGACAATTTCTAAGATCTCATTGGTAATGGAAGCCTGTCTTGCCTTGTTATAGGTCAGTTTCAATTGGTTACGCAGCTCGGTAGCATTGTCGGTAGCTTTATGCATTGCTGTCATACGCGCCCCGTGCTCGCTTGCAAATGAATCGCGAATGCCTTTATATAACTGGGTCTTCAATGACTTCGGTATCAATTGCTCTACAATTTCGACCTTCGATGGTTCAAAGATATAGTCTGCACTGGAACTCTCCGCACCCTTTATAGGAACAATCGGGAGAAACTGCTCGGTCATTATAATTTGTGTAGCGGCGTTTTTAAACTTGTTGTAGACGATATCGATCCTATCGTAGTTTCCACTTGTAAATTGTTCCATTAGCTCTTCTGCGATGCTCGCGACATTGTCAAAAGTCAAGTCTTCGTAAACCGCGCTATGATTCGCAATTATGTGGTACTTCTTACTAAGAATATCATTGGCCTTTTTTCCTATGGCCATAAAATCGACTTGCTTTCCTGAATAGGTCTGATTTGCCAAAACCATACTCTGCTTCATGATATTGGTATTAAAAGCCCCACAAAGACCTCTATTTGAGGTGATCGCGACAATCAAAACCTTTTTGACCTCACGGTTATCGGAAAACTTGCTTCCTGAATCGGCATCCAAGCTAGCACTTAAACTTTGTAAAAGTTCCGTCAGCTTATCGGCATAGGGTCGCATGGCAGTAATAGCATCTTGAGCTTTTTTCAACTTTGCAGCCGACACCATTTTCATGGCACTCGTAATTTGCATAGTAGATGAAACCGACGCTATTCTATTTCTTATCTCTTTAAGATTCGCCATCTTGTGTTTTTATGAAAACAATAATTAAGCTCTATATTTACCTGAAAGGTCTTTACAAACAGCGGTCAAGGTATCAGTATCTTCATCTGTCAACTTACCGGCTTTTAAAGAATCAAGAACATTTCTGTGCTTGGCATTTAAAAACTCGAGATAATCGGTTTCGAATTCCTTTACTTTTTCAACGGGAACATCTCTTAACAAGTTTTTAGAACCCGCATAGATAATAGCTACCTGATCTTCAACGGTATATGGATCGTTCTGTGCCTGTTTCAATATCTCCACGTTACGACGCCCTTTTTCGATAACATTCAAGGTTGCGGCATCCAAATCGGAACCGAACTTGGCAAACGCTTCTAATTCGCGAAACTGTGCCTGGTCTAATTTAAGGGTACCCGCAACTTTTTTCATCGATTTGATCTGTGCATTACCCCCAACACGTGATACAGAAATACCAACGTTAATCGCCGGGCGAACACCTTTGTTGAACAAATCTTGCTCTAAGAATATTTGGCCGTCAGTAATCGAAATTACGTTTGTTGGGATGTATGCAGAAACGTCACCCGCCTGTGTTTCAATAATCGGTAGTGCAGTTAAAGATCCCCCGCCTTTTACCATCGGCTTCAATGAATCTGGAAGGTCGTTCATCTCCTTGGCAATTGAATCGTTATTGATGACCTTTGCAGCACGCTCCAAAAGTCTAGAGTGAAGGTAAAAAACATCGCCAGGGTAGGCCTCACGCCCTGGTGGTCTTCGTAATAACAAGGAAACCTCACGATAGGCAACAGCCTGTTTTGAAAGATCATCATAAATGATCAACGCCGGCCGCCCGGTATCTCTAAAATATTCACCGATCGCTGCACCTGCCATTGGGGCGTATACCTGCATAGGTGCAGGATCTGATGCATTCGCGGCAACTATGGTTGTATATGCCAAGGCGCCCTTATCGGCTAAGGTCTGTGCTATACCGGCAACAGTGGAAGCTTTTTGGCCTATGGCTACATAGATACAATAAACGGGCTTGCCCGCATCGTAGAATTCCTTTTGGTTCAAGATCGTATCGATACAAACGGTAGTCTTTCCGGTCTGTCGGTCACCGATCACTAGCTCTCGTTGGCCCCTACCTACTGGAATCATGGCATCAATCGCCTTGATCCCTGTTTGCAATGGCTCGGTAACCGGCTGGCGAAAAATTACCCCAGGTGCCTTGCGCTCTAAGGGCATTTCATACGTTTCACCGGCAATTGGTCCTTTACCATCAATGGGAACGCCCAATGTATTTACTACACGGCCCACGATACCTTCACCAACATTGATGGAAGCAATTGTCTGAGTGCGTTTCACCACAGAACCTTCCTTGACGTCTCTTGAAGGACTCAACAATACCACACCAACATTATCTTCTTCTAGGTTCAGTACAATTCCTTTCAGACCGCCATCGAATTCAACCAGCTCACCGTACTGTACATTAGCCAATCCGTATACGCGGGCGATCCCATCACCAACTTGCAATACTGTTCCTACCTCGTCCAAAGAGGCCGTAGCTTCGAATCCTGATAATTGTTTCTTTAAAATTGCTGATACTTCAGCGGCTTTTACTCCTGCCATTTTTGATAGACGTTAGATGTTAGATGCTAGGCATTAGATGCCTTACTGTCTTCGTGATTTATTATAGACTACTTGAAAATTCTCTTTTTAAATTGCTCAACTTGTTCGCAATGCTGGCGTCATATTGTAAATCGCCTACCCGCAACACGAATCCACCGATGATACGCTCGTCGATTTTATTTTCAATGGTAACCGTTTTACCCGTGAGTTCGGTCACCTGGGCAAGCACCTTTTTTTCTAAATCAGCGGTCAAAGCCGTAGCAGTGGTAACGAATGCCACGTCTTTGCCCTTCATTTTTTCATTTAGAACTATATACTTCAAAGCCACCTCGTACAACATACCGACCCTTTTGTTGTCGACCAACATGGATAGTACACCTTCTGTTATGCTACCACCTTCTTTAAAGATGAGCTGCAACGCCTCTTTCTTGGCGGAACCTTTAATCACCGGACTCGCCAAAAAATCTTGAAGTTCTTTGTTTTCAGCAATGGTGGTGACTATGGAACGCATGTCTTTTTCAACCGCATCGGTCGCCTTGTTTTCCGCTGCAAGGTCTAAAATGGCTTTGGCGTAACGTATGGCCGCTCTTGAATCGCTCATGCTTTCTTAGTTCAATTTCATATCGCCCAACATATCTTCGACCAACTTCAACTGCTGATCTCTATTAGATAGTTGTTCTTTGATCACTTTCTCGGCAATTTCTACGGAAAGATTGGCAACCTGACTTTTAATATCAGCAACCGCAGCCTTCTTTTCGCTTTCGATAGCGGCTTGGGCTTGTTTAATCATTTT
>JBHJNU010000071.1:0-15487 GCA_050330515.1 Flavobacteriaceae bacterium
ACTTCGTTTTGGTAGGTTGCATCGCTAAAATCTAACCAAGGTTGAGGTCTTTCTTCACCAGCTGCTAAGGCAAGATAGCGGTTAAATTGTCTTTGATAAAACTGATACCCATTGGAGTAAGAAATGGAATTTATGGTACCTAAAGTTCTGTCCTTCCCTAAATTTATGGTTCTTCCCAAACTATATCCAATACTGTTGTCATAAAAAGCATTGCGGTCTTCAGGGCTAAAGTTGTTGGGAAGCAAACCTGCTGCAACTTCCATAAGTTGAAAATTGGTATTAAGGTCATCTCTCAAAGGAAAATTACCTGGCAGGGGGCGGTAAGTATCATCGAAGCCAAGAAAGTCGGTTTTGGACCCTTTACTTTGTAAATAGGGTTTAAAGGAAGTATTTGCTCTATAACCAAAACCAACTTCAATCTTATTAAAATCCGTTACATTTTCAGAGGTTGTTACGCTGATAACACCACCGGCAAAATCTCCCGGTTTGTCGGCAGACCCTGTCTTATAAATTACCATTTTATCTAAGGCGCTGGTAGGGATTAAGTCAAAAGAAAAAGTCCGTTTGTCAATTTCAGTACTTGGGGCAACAGAGTTGTTTATTAAGACATTATTGTAGCGTTCGCTTAGTCCACGTATTAGAACAAATCTGCCCTCTATTACAGTTACACCAGGCACTCTGGAAATGGCTTCAGCTGCGTTTCCGTCTGTACCTTTAGAAATTTGTTCAGCGGAAATGGCACTAACCACCTGGATAGCATCTTTAACCTCTAGCATTATGGCCGCTTCGGTATTTCGTCTTCTTTCTACGGTAACAACAACATCGTCCAAACTTACGCTACTGGCTCCCAGTCCCGTATTAATGGTAGTCACTCTGTTTGCGGTTACGGCTATATTGGGCAATTCCAATGTTTCGTATCCAATAAAACTGATAACGATGGTATAGGTGCCTGGCTCTACATTTGAAATTTCAAACTTACCGTCAATATCAGTGCTGGCTCCTTTTTCGGTTCCCTTTAAAAAAATATTGGCAAAGGCCAAGGGCTCATTGTCAAATTCTTTGTCAACTATGGCCCCGGCTACAGAACCATTTTCTTGCGCAAAAGAATAAGCACAAAATAAAAATAGACAGCCCGCTTGAAATAATCTCATTAAAAACATTAATTAAAAATACTGTGCAAATAAACCCCTAAGTTGTAAAGGTCGGGTTACCCACGGGTTAAACATTTGTTTTTTTATTGTTATGTAAATGTTACTACATTAAATCAACGTTAATTCGTGCGGTGGTGCGAGTACTACCCGCAAATTTTAATGGAAAGAAGACTTTTCTAAAGGCCCTGGTAGTGCCAAACCCTCTGATAAACAGCCAAATAATTGATGGGCGTACTGGAAAAGCCCTTAAGAACCAACTATAAAATAAGTAATGAAAAAGCGGATTTTTAGAGTGCTATAAGTGGGCGCATAACCGAAAATTCAAGAAATTATTGCTATCCGCTTTCTGCTGTTGCATACGAGGTTTTTAGAGCTAAGAACGGTGAAGATGGCCTAACCAAGATCATCGGGGAAAATGACAAAGTATGTGCGCTAAAAAGACGAATACAATCAGATGCAAGAAGGTCTAAACCCTGGTGGTGAAGTACAGAGCCCTGCCCCTTACCCAGATAGCCGTAAGCTCATTACCCGCAAAAACATCATCCAAGTGACCTTCATTATCCTGGCGCCCGTTAATGCCCAGCACAGTATCCCAATTAGTTACATGGTTCCCCTAAATGCGATTCTAAATTTACGGCAATAGCAACCTACCATGATACCAATGCGCATAAAAAAGATGTATTTTCGTAATATTATATAGTGCGATACGTTTTAAAACAGACAATGTACCCCGAGCATGGTCACGGGGTCTTTTGAACCGAATAAACAATTTTTTTCATGGACAACGCTTCAGCGAGAAACCTCTGGGGAGACTATCTCGATCAACATTTGGAAGATGCCTTTCACGAGGCGCCCAAAGCCATTCATTTTTGCGATAACGAAGTAGACGCCAACGAATGTGCCAAATTGGTCAAAGCAGGCATAAAAAAGGCAACTTCACATTCCTTGTTAGGGCTTCAATACCGAAATGAAAAACTTCCTAAAATTGGAGATTATACCGTTGTCACGGATTGGAGTGGTATCGCTCAGTGCCTAGTCAGAACCACGAAGGTAGAGTTAAAACCTTTTTTCAGTATTGACGCGGAATACGCCCAAAAAGAAGGTGAAGGCGACAAGAGCCTAGCCCACTGGAAACGTGTGCATTGGGATTATTACACCCGCGAATTGGAAGGTTTTGACCGCTTACCACGGGAAAGTATGATCATTGTTTGCGAGGAATTTGAAAAGATCTTTGAACGGTAAGTTTTCATCCAAAATCATGTCGTGTTTACGGCAAGCCGCTTCATCGATGGTGTATTTGATATTAAAAAGACCCCAAAGGCATTGAATACCTTCGGGGTCCTTATTTTTAATTTGCCTGATTACCTATTTCGCTTCGCTCTTTTACTAATCTCTCAGAGGCTTATGTGGACGAGGTTCACTTCATCATCTTTACCCATGTATTCTTATTTTTGTTCGATTCAACGGTCGCCTCAATAAAGTTCATACCCCGCACGCCGTCTTCCATGGTGGGAAACTCGCCATCATTGTACTTGTTTCCACGTATGGCCCTGGCTACACCTAGATAGATATTGGCCATAGAGTCGAAGATGCCCTCTGGGTGACCGGCAGGTAGTTTTGTTCCGTCAAGTGACAACTTAGAATTATAGGAATGCCCTGGTTTATATACCTGAAGGGGTTCTGTATCACTCATTTTGTAAAGGAAGTTCGGGTTTTCCTGTTCCCAACGAAAGGCTCCTTTTTCTCCATAAATGGCTATGGCCAAACCGTTTTCCTCACCAGTGGCTACTTGACTGCCCCGAATTACGCCTTTGACATGATCCCCCATTCTAATGAGTACGGTACCATCAACATCCATTTTGTTATCCTTATATAAATAGTTGAAATCGCAGAGCAAAGATTGAACTTTAAGCCCTGTGGTATATTCCACTAAATTAAATGCGTGTACGCCAATATCACCCATACAAGAACTAATGCCCGCTTTTTTGGGGTCTAAACGCCAAACTGAAGATCGTTTTTTCTTGTCGTGTATAATGGTATTGATCCATCCTTGGTAATATCGCGCATCTACCTTATGTATTTTCCCTAGTGCACCTGCCTTGATCATTTCACGCATTTGTCGCACCATTGGGTAACCGGTGTACGTATGGGTCAGGCCGAAAACTTTTCCTGATTTCTGATGCGCTTTTTGGAGTATTTTGGCTTCCGCCAAAGTAGTAGTCATTGGTTTTTCACAGATGACGTGGAAACCGTTGTCTAACAATTTCTTCGCCATAGGGAAGTGTAAAAAGTTAGGCGTCAAAACAGAACAGACCTGAATACGCTCGTTTTCCGGAAGCTTCAATTCTTCTTCGATAAACGTATCGAAGTCTTTATAAATGCGGTTCAACGGTACGTCGATTTCGCGGGCAAAGGCTTGGTTGGCCTTAAAATCAGGGTTGAAACATCCTCCTACGATCTCATAATTATCGTTGATCTGCGAAGCTACTCGGTGCAATACCCCAATGAGGGAATCTCCCCCGCCTCCTAAAACTCCTAATCGTATTTTCTTTGGCATTTGTAAACGTATTTAAATTAATGTGTTGTTTCTTGTAAGAAGAGTCAAGATATAAAATTCTTAACTTTTATAGGCTACTTTTTCATTTTTGAACAAAATGGTGAACCCTAAGGTAACGAGTAATGCGAAACCAGCGGGGTAGATCCAAATAGTTTGCCAAGCATGTCCGCCTTCAGCAATCGCATAGGCATCGGTTATCCTGCCGGCAACATAAAACCCTATTAACATTCCGATCCCGTAGGTTGCCAAAGTTATCAACCCTTGCGCAGAACTTTTGTACGCTTCGCCCGCTTTGCTATTGGTATAGATCTGACCCGAAACGAAGAAAAAATCATAACAGATTCCGTGCAAAGCTATCCCCATCAAGAGTAGTAAAGAGAGCTCGCCATTGTTTCCATAGGCGAATAGTACATAACGTAAAGCCCATGCAAGCATGGCAACGATAATGGTATTCTTAAACCCGAATCTTTTGAAGAAATAAGGTAGCAACAACATAAATAGGATCTCAGAAACTTGCCCAATGGTCATTTTACCCGCCGGATTGGTCATGCCTACTTCACCCAAAAACTGTCCGGCATGTTGAAAGTAAAAGGCCAGTGGAATACAGACCCCAATCGAGGCGATGAAGAAAATTACAAAGTTTCTGTCCTTTAACAGGCCCAATGCTTCCAGACCCAAGATCTCGGATAGCGACGTTTTTTTCGAACTATTGATATTTGGCGGGGTCTTGGGCAATGAAAAACTGAAAATACCCAAAAGAGCAGATGAGATAGAGGCCATTAAAAAGGTGTTTCTAAGAATCCCATCAGATATACCATTTTGCGAGTCCCAGTTGAAATAACTGATCATCAGTCCAGCAGCGATCCAACCTATGGTGCCAAAAACCCGAACGAAGGAGAACTCCTTGGCGGGATCCTTCATCTGCCTGAACGACACCGAATTGACCAAGGCCAAAGTGGACATATACATGATCATGTATGCTAACAAGTAAGGGTAAAAAACTTCAAAATCTGTTGCCGTGTACAACAGATACATCAAAACGGCCCCAAGCAGATGTACGGTACCCAAAACTCGTTCTGCATTGAAAAATCGATCAGCGATCAACCCAATGATAAAAGGAGATAAAATTGCCCCCCATGCTTGCGTCGAGTAGGCCAAGGCTACTTCTCGATCATCTGATCCCAAGGTATTGGGCAAATATATGCCCATAGTGACGAACCAACTGCCCCAAATAAAAAATTCCAAGAACATCATCAAAGAAAGTTGTGCTCGCACCGTAGAATTCATCTGGATTATGGTTTAGCGTTTATAATTTATATAATCGAACGGAATGGGTTCAATTCCGTTTTGCCTAAAGTCTACTGATATTTGACCTCGGTGGTGTGCCGAATGGTTGATGATATGAAAGAGGATGTCTTGCAAATTGCTTATGTACAGCCTTCCCTCGGTATTTTCGTAGTCAATACGCTTTTCAAAATCAACGGCATTGGTCGTTATTTCGAATGAATTTCTTTGATTTTCGTAGTGTATATCGCCCCAATCCTTTAAGTCATGTACCTGAAAAATAGCATAATCAGCTTGTTTCTCCATGATTCTAGCATTCCACATGTGATGTGCATTTAGAATATGGCTAAAAAGGTCAACGCTTTTTTGGGGCACATTGTCCAAAGCCAAGCAAGTTTCTATCAACTTCTTATTGCAATAAAAATTATAATCGAATAATTGGTTGAAAAATACGTTCACGTGTTCAGTGCTGTTTATGTTATGCGGTTTAGCTAAGCTCTTTTGCCACTTTTAGCATAAGATCCTTGGTGGCCTTGATACCTGCTTCTTCGTCTAATATGCTTCCTTCATATTCCACACCGATAAAACCCTTATAGCCTGCGTCTTTGACCATTTTGAGCATTTTGTTGTAATCAATACCTATTGCACTGCCATCGGCATTGAAATCATTAGATTTTGCACTCACAGCCTTTGCATAAGGCATTAGTTCTGCCACACCATTGTATTTATCATATTCTTCTTTGCAGCTATAATCCGCATTTCGGGTAATACAAAAATTACCGAAATCTGGCAAAGTACCACAGTTATCCATACTTACCTTTTTCATGACCTCGGCATGCAAGGCCCCGTTAGACGAAAGTCCGCCATGGTTTTCAACAAGTACGTTTATATTCTTTGTTTTTGCGTACGTGCAAAGTTTGGTCAGTCCATCTACCGCGCTTGGAATCCATTCTTCGGGTACCATACTACCAAACAAGTTTACCCGGATCGCGTGGCAACCCATTGCCGCCGCTGCATCGACCCATTTTTTATGTTTTTCGACAGTCTCATTGCGCTCTGCTACGTCGTTAACCGCCAAGTTACCCTGACCGTCTATCATGATCAACACATTTTCCAAACCATGTTTCTTGGCTTCCGCATTCGATTTTGCCACGAAGGCAGCCATCGCCTCAGGTGAATAATCGGCATCTGACAATTCGGGATTATAGAGCTGGCTCACATACTCCAAGCCCTGAAAACCCCAATTCTTTGCTTTTTCTGCGAAAGTATATGGATCTACACCGCCTTCACGGATCATTTTATGAATAGACCATTGTGCCAAGGAAAGTTTGAAAAACGGTTCCACAACTTCGGCCATGGCCTCCGTATCTTCTGGTATGGTAGTTTCTACTTTTTTGTTGTCTTTACAGGCATACACGCCCAAAAGTGATAGGGCAATACCCGCATGTGAACTATTCCTTATAAAATTTCTTCTTTTCATGGTCTATGATTTTGATCGGTCTTTCGACATTATAAAAATAAAACTAAATATTATCCCTTAGCAATCAGTGCATTATCTAAAATAGTCTTGGATTGCGTCTATCACTACGTTTACGATAACCCAGATCATCTTGCCCAATACCACTATTTTATGCAATAGAATTAGCGATTAAATGTAGAAAATTAAATTTATATTTGATAAATTTAGTGACTAAACAATTGAATACATGAGCAAATTTTATTACAACGAAGAAGCTGAATCATATGATGCTATCGTTGTTGGAACAGGAATAAGCGGGGGCTGGGCCGCAAAAGAACTTTGTGAGAAAGGATTGAAGACCTTGGTATTGGAACGGGGCCGAATGGTAAAACATATCGATGACTATGAGACCGCAAACTTGGATCCATGGGATTTTCCGAACGGAGGCCAACCCACCCAAGAGGACATCTCAAAACAAGAAAAACAAAATAGAACAGGTTATACCACTAATGCCGCAAGCAAAATGTGGTTCGTGAACGACCTAGAACATCCGTACAACGAGATTAGGCGTTTCGATTGGATGCGCGGTTATCACGTTGGCGGACGTTCCCTACAATGGGGCCGCCAAAGTTACCGTTGGAGCGATATTGATTTCGAGGCCAATAAAAGGGAAGGTATCGCCGTAGATTGGCCTGTTCGCTACAAAGACATAGCACCTTGGTACGCGAAGGTGGAAGATTTCATAGGTATCAGTGGCGAGGCACTTAACCTTCCCCAGTTGCCCGACAGTAATTTTCTGCCTGCCATGGACCTGAATTGTGTAGAAGAGCAGTTCAAGGAAAAAGTCGCTGCAGGTTTTGACGGTCGTACAGTGACTGTGGGTCGAGTGGCCCATATAACCGGCACCAAACAATTCGATGGCCGTAGCAAATGCCAGTATAGGAACCGCTGCATCAGGGGCTGTCCTTTCGGCGCCTATTTTAGCAGCCTTTCTTCAACCTTACCTGCGGCAGAAGCTACCGGAAATATGACCCTCAGACCAGATTCGATCGTACACGAAATAATGTACGACCCCGATAGCAAAAAGGCCACAGGCGTTAAAGTGATCGATCGTGTTACGAAAGAAACCTATGAATTCAAGGCCAAGGTTATTTTCTTATGTGCCTCGGCAATTGCATCGACCTCGATCTTGATGCAATCCAAATCGGATCGTTTTCCGAACGGAATGGGCAACGACTCGGATCAACTAGGGCGTAATATCATGGACCACCATTTAGGCGTTGGCGCCTCGGGGAAATTCGACGGCTTCGATGACAAGTATTATAAAGGTCGAAGACCCAACGGAGTCTACATTCCTAGATTCAGGAACCTGGGCGGTGCCACAGACAGGCAAGACTACAAACGTGGTTTCGGCTATCAAGGCGGGGCCAATAGGGGTAATTGGGAAGATACCGTGGCCGAACTCGCCTATGGAAAAGACCTTAAGGACAGTATTCTTAAACCGGGAGGATGGACCATGGGTATCGGAGGATTTGGCGAAGTACTGCCTTATCAGGATAATAGGATGACCTTAGATTATGACAAATTGGACGGCTGGGGACTTCCTACGGTAACCTTTGATGCCGATTTACAGGAAAACGAGTTCGCCATGCGTAAAGACATGCAGGAATCTGCTGTAGAAATGTTGGAAAAAGCAGGTTTCCGTGACGTAGAAGGCCATGACGGACCCACCGGTCTTGGATTGGGCATTCATGAAATGGGCACGGCCCGTATGGGAAGAGATAGAAAAACATCGGTACTCAACGGCAACAATCAATTGCACGACGTACCCAATGTTTATGTCACCGACGGTGCCTTTATGACGTCTGCCGCTTGTGTTAACCCATCATTAACCTATATGGCCTTTACAGCCAGGGCAGTGGACCACGCCGCCAAAGAACTTAAAAAAGGAAACATATAATGGATAGAAGAAAAGCACTCAAGAACATGGGGCTAGCATTGGGCTATACCGTGGCTACGCCGACATTATTAGGAATCGTGCATAGTTGTAAAGGAGAACCGGTAATGGAATGGACCCCTGACTTTCTTTCTAAGGGAGAAGGCTCTGTGTTGACCCATTTGGTCGACCTCATACTTCCGAAAACCGATACGCCGTCCGCTTCTGAAACCCAAGTGCATTTGTTTATCGACCGATTCGCTGATCAGGTAATGGAGAAGAAACAGCAAGATTTCTTTAAAATGACCATGGGCCGCTTTGTAGAAAAGGCCTTGAAGGATTCTGGAAGGGAAAAATTAGAAAGCTTGACACCCGAAGACCTAGAGCCTGTTTTGGCTGCATCTTTAAAGGTCTCCAAAGAGGAGGAAAAGAAAAATAATGAAGCTGTCGAAGCCTACAATCTAGCCATAGCAGAAGGAAAAGAATCTAATTTAGATGATGGTGTCGCGCGTCATGCTTTCGCCAGTAATCTAAGGGGGATGACTATTTGGGGGTACAAAACCTCTGAATACGTTGGAGAAAAAATATTGAACTACTTGCCACTTCCCGGAGAATATATCGCTTGTGGTGATCTTCAGGAGTTGAGCGGGGGAAAAGATTGGTCTTTATAAAAACGGATCACTATGAAAAGAAGAAGTTTTATACAAAAAACGGCCCTGACCAGTGGAGCGATTTCACTAGGAGGGGCTCTATCCTATGCGTCTGAATCAGTAGAAAATATACCCTATAAATTCAATTTGAAGTATGCGCCCCATTTGGGTATGTTTAAAGAGCATACTGGAGAGGACCCTATCGATCAAATCAATTTTATGGCCGACCAAGGTTTTACCGCCTTTGAGGATAATGGCATGATGGGCAGAGATGTAGCTTTACAGGCCAAAATGGGCGAAACCCTTGCCAAACGTGGCATGACCATGGGTGTTTTCGTCGTAGATAAGGGGGGCAATATGGCCAATACTTTGGCTGCCGGCAAACAAGAATACATCGATATCTTTTTAAATGGCTGTAAAAAGGCCGTAGAGGTCGCCAAACGAGTTAATGCGAAATGGATGACCGTTGTACCTGGCGGATTTGAACGGAAGTTACCCATTGGGGTTCAAGACGGCAATGTCATCGAGGCCTTGAAGCGAGGCGCTGAAATCTTTGAGCCACATGGTCTGGTCATGGTGCTTGAACCTTTATCTGATTCTCCCGATTTGTATTTACAAAATTCAGATCAAACATATATGATCTGTAAAGGAGTCGACAGCCCATCCTGCAAAATACTGTTCGACATCTACCATTTGCAAAAAACCGAAGGTCATCTCATACATAATATGGATCTTACATGGGATGAACTTGCGTACATACAAGTTGGTGATAACCCGGGCCGTAAAGAACCTACCACTGGAGAAATCAACTACCAAAATGTCTTCAAATGGATTCATGAAAAAGGGTTCAATGGCGTTCTCGGTATGGAGCATGGTAATTCAATGGAGGGTAAACTAGGGGAACAAGCCGTTATAGATGCCTATAAAAAGGTAGATAATTTTCTATAATGAGTCGCTCCACTTATGAGTGACAGTATTGAATTCCGGTCCTTTTACTCTGTTATGCGAAAATCAACTTCATTTTGGTGCTGAAATAATCGTTGAACGGCAATAAAATAGGTTGTTCATCGGATATTTTTTAGACTTTACGCGCTTCATCGAAAATACATTCACATTTCGATATACTGCACAATAGCGATGTAAGATAGTGCCTACGCATGGCGTTATGGTTAGACATTTTATTCATATTAAAACATGAGACCATATCTATACACCGTAATCGCCTATTTTGTGCTAATGTTCATTGCTAAGGTTGCATTTACACTATATGGCCTTGAAAAGAAAGAAAAAAAAGCTATTCGCCCTAGTTGGAACTTGAATTTGATCCAATTGCGCGAAGCAGTGATGAGTTACTTATTTTAACCATAGCAACACCTGTTCATTTCCCTTTTAAAAGACCACTATGGTATACAATTACGTTAATTAACGTTAATTTTATCACTTTTATCGACTTTTTTAAGTTAAATTTGCAACATACGTAGTCCGTTTGCGTTATGCTGTACGTAACTACTGTAACCAGATTTGGGGCATGGACAAATATCTTATCATATTAATCATTTATATCGCAGCTTATGTCTTCTCCATGGCTGTAAGACCTTACGTAGAAAAATAATTTTCTTTTATCACGTATCGTTCCCCCTATTTTATCCTGAATGTTGTTTGGGATGTTCTTTTTTTTATATCCGTTTAAAAATTTAAAAAAATAAGTTTTACCGCTTTATACCCATATAGTGCACATAAAATCAGGTAAACAAAAACTCCGATACGTTATGTACCGGAGTATTCTTAAATCCCTAGTTGAATTTGAACAACTAACAAGCTGTTCAAGGCAAATGCGGTAAAACGCTTTATGCGATGCTCTTTAAGAACCGCACATTAAACAATCATCGTCTGCCTGCCCTTCTTTAGCCTTTTCAATCATTTCCTTCATTTCAGAGGCTGACATTGGTTGAATATCGATTTCGGCCTGAGACGTAACCGCTATTGCTTCCACCTGCATAGCTGCCGCCGCCTCGGCACTTGGTGGTAGGGTTGCCGCGGCTACCTCAGCTTCTGCGGCAACACTTACGGGCACCTCTTTCTTCTTCGTATTGTCTAAGGTAAACTTGATTGCATCAACCGCTGCTTTTGTTCTTAAATAGTACATTCCTGTTTTCAAACCACTTTTCCATGCATAGAAATGCATGGAGGTCAATTTTGAATAGTTGGCATTCTCCATAAACAGGTTGAGCGACTGGCTTTGGTCAATGAAATAGCCCCTTTGGCGACTCATGTCAATAATGTCTTTCATACTTAACTCCCAAACCGTCTTGTACAACTCCCTAATGTCTTTCGGAATTGTTTCAATATGTTGAATGGAGCCGTTAGCACGCATCAGTTCTTGTTTCATGTTCTCGTTCCAAAGCCCTAGATTGACCAAGTCTTCGAGCAGGTGCTTGTTCACTACGATGAACTCGCCCGATAATACCCTTCTTGTATAAATGTTCGATGTATAGGGCTCGAAACATTCATTGTTTCCAAGAATCTGAGAGGTTGAAGCCGTTGGCATGGGTGCCACCAAAAGTGAATTACGAACACCGCTTTTCATAACTTCCTTTCGAAGTTTTCCCCAATCCCATCTTCCTGATAGTTCTTCGTCTTTAATATTCCAAAGGTTATGTTGAAACTCCCCCTGAGAAATGGGTGAACCTTCGTAAGAAGAATATACTCCTTCTTCCTTTGCAGCTTCCATAGAAGCGGTAATGGCTGCAAAATACAAGGTTTCGAATATCTCTTGGTTTAATTTTTTGGCATCATCACTAGTAAAAGGAAGGCGCAACATAATGAAGGCATCTGCCAAACCTTGCACACCAAGCCCTATTGGTCGGTGACGCATATTCGAATTCTCGGCTTCCTTAACGGGATAGTAGTTTCTATCAATAACACGGTTCAAGTTTTTAGTTACCCGTTTGGTAACCCTGAAGAGCTCTTTATGGTCAAACTCTCCATTTTTGATGAACATGGGCAAGGCAATAGAAGCTAGATTACACACCGCGATCTCGTCAGGAGATGTATATTCCATAATCTCGGTACATAAATTAGAAGAACGAATGGTACCTAGGTTCTTTTGGTTGCTCTTGCGGTTGGCCGCATCTTTATATAACATATAGGGCGTACCTGTCTCGATCTGTGATTCTAGAATCTTTTCCCAAAGTTCGCGGGCCTTTACCGTTTTACGACCTTTACCAGCTTGCTCGTAGCCTAAATATAACTCATCGAATGCCTCACTATGGTTGGTGAACAATCCTGGACATTCGTTGGGGCACATTAGGGTCCAATCTCCATTGGCCTCCACCCTTTTCATAAATAAGTCAGGAATCCACATGGCGTAGAAAAGGTCGCGCGCACGCATTTCTTCCTTACCATGGTTCTTCTTCAAATCTAAAAATTCGTAGATATCGGCATGCCATGGTTCCAAATAAATGGCAAAACTACCCTTTCGCTTTCCTCCTCCTTGATCAACATACCTCGCTGTATCATTGAATACCTGTAACATAGGTACAATTCCGTTTGAGGTGCCGTTCGTGCCCCCAATATATGATCCTGTAGCCCTAATATTGTGAATAGATAACCCGATACCACCTGCAGATTGTGAAATCTTCGCCGTATTTTTTAAGGTATCGTAAATGCCGTCGATACTATCATCCTTCATTGCCAATAAAAAACAAGACGACATTTGCGGTTTTGGGGTGCCCGAATTGAAAAGTGTAGGTGTCGCGTGGGTAAAGTATTTTTTAGACATCAGCTCATAGGTCTCGATAACCGATTCTAAGTCATTCAAGTGAATACCAACTGAAACCCGCATCAGCATATGCTGCGGTCGCTCAACGATTTTACCGTTCAACTTCAACAAGTACGAACGCTCCAAGGTTTTAAAACCGAAATAATCGTAGCCAAAATCACGGTTATAAATTATCGTTGAATCTAAGAGTTCCCAATTTTCAGCGATTACCTTAAAAACTTCATCTGATAATAGGGGAGCCTTTTTACCGGTTCTCGGATTTACATATTCATATAAATCCTTCATCGTTTCCGAGAAAGACTTTTTGGTATTCTTATGTAGATTGGAAACAGAGATACGGGCTGCCAACTTTGCATAATCAGGATGCGTGGTTGTCATCGTCGCCGCGATTTCAGCAGCCAGATTATCTAATTCTGATGTTGTTACACCGTCATAAAGCCCTTCGATTACTCGCATTGCGACCTTTAAAGGATCTACCAGCCCGTTGAGGCCGTAGCATAGTTTTCGTACACGAGCTGTTATCTTGTCGAACATGATCAGCTCTTTTCTTCCGTCTCTTTTTACTACATACATTGGATACTTTTGTTTTTAGTGGTACGTTGCTTAGGTCAAGTTCGCAAAAAAACTTAACAATTTAAATATTAGGCCGTTAAAATCCTCGTAGGTGAAGGTTTGGCGTACTAGTTACTTTTTAGAAATCCGCGTCGAAACTGATTTTCTGCGCATCTTCGTCTTTCTCTTTATTCAAGACACCCGCTTTTTGGTATTCTGAAACCCTTTTCTCGAAGAAATTGGTTTTTCCTTGCAGGGAAATCATATCCATAAAATCAAAGGGATTCGTCGCATTATACTCCCTCTCGCAACCTAATTCTACCAATAGGCGATCCGTAACGAACTCTAGGTACTGAGTCATCAATTTTGAATTCATACCTATCAAACTAGAGGGAAGCGACTCGGTAATGAACTCTCTTTCTATATTCAACGCGTCAACAAGAATTTCGCGGATCCGTGGTTTTGGCACAGGATGAATCAAATGCTTATTATGCAGGTGTACAGCATAGTCGCAGTGCATACCCTCATCTCTTGAAATCAATTCGTTAGAAAAGGTAAGGCCCGGCATCAAACCTCTTTTCTTTAGCCAAAAAATAGAGCAGAAGGCGCCAGAGAAGAAAATACCCTCTACTGCGGCAAAAGCTATCAAACGCTCTGCGAAACTTGGTGAGTCGATCCACTTTAGGGCCCAATCGGCCTTTTTCTTGATCGCCGGAAAATTCTCGATAGCCTTGAACAAGATGTTTTTCTCCTTTTCATCTTTCACATAGGTATCGATTAGAAGGGAGTAGGTTTCTGAATGGATGTTTTCCATCATAATCTGAAAACCATAAAAGAACTTCGCTTCGGCATATTGCACCTCGCTCACGAAGTTCTCCGCCAAGTTTTCATTTACGATACCATCGGACGCGGCGAAGAAGGCCAAGATATGTTTCACGAAATATCTTTCGTCATCATTCAATTTGTTGTTCCAATCGTTAAGGTCTTCACCTAGATCTATTTCCTCCGCTGTCCAAAAGCAGGCCTCGCATTTTTTATACCATTCCCAAAGATCATTGTGTTTAATCGGAAAAATAACAAAACGGTCATTGTTTTCGGCTAAAATAGGTTCTACAGCTGCTGACATGCTATTGTAAGGTTTTTATCGTTAATAAAGATTAGTGAAATTACCTTTCGGTAGGGACCAACAAAGATGGAAAAACCAGCCCGATTTCTAAAGCGCATTACAGCAATAAGATTATAAAGTTTTTAACACGACATGTTGAAATGTATGCTCGCCAGTGGTATTCATTACGATGCACCTACGAGACTATTTCCTATAATATTTACATCACGTAGCGCATGAAAAAATAAACCAAAAAGTATGTTCTTTTATATACTTTTTGGTTTCCATAACTTTACCCTTAAGTTGATGGTAGCACAATTATTTGCCAGGGTCTTTGATAACGAAAATATTCAGACCTCCCAAATCGATAGCATATGATTTGTGAAGGTTCTGTATCCATAGGTTAGTAAAATATCCTAAAACTAAGATGGCTTCTAGGCCGATCAAGAACCAAAGGTTAATTCCTTGTAGCAGACTTGCTAAGGTTTCAGAAAGTAAAAAGCCGGTGTTCAAGGCCAATGCAACAATTAGAACTAGTGATGTTTTCATATTTGATTCGTATTTAGATTATTTATGATGTTTTGCATTACGTAATGTCTACCGCTTTAAATGTCAATAGCAAGTGCATTTGTTGAACGGTATAGCACCAATTCAATCGGTTTCATAAAAATATACGGGGGAAACTTACAGGGGAGTGCTAATCTAGCAGGGTAATTTCTTTGGCCAAGATAGAAAAATAACATGCAAACGGTATTGCAATTGTACCATTGGATATCCTCATTGTATTGATGGTACTTTTCTCGAACCGAACTGAATTGGAAAGCACGACCGGAATATCTGGTTCAATACAAACATGTACGCGTCAACCTTCTTTTAACGCATAAAAAAGCACTGACAACCATGTGTATCATCTTGCTGCCCGGGGTAACCGTAAAATAAAAGTGTATGATTTGAAACTATAAAAACCCCTGTAATAATTATAGCCCATGATGTTTGATGAGATAGACAAATA